>CANCOG010000373.1 GCA_947379685.1 Flavipsychrobacter stenotrophus
GAGCAGCTGAGGTATTCTTCAAGGCTCCCGTTATTAAGGATTTCAACTATTTACGTGGCAGGCATTCCTTTGTTATGCTAACTAACGACGGCCTTCAAAAATTGAATATTGTAACCGGCCAGGCTTCGGCATTAAAGCCACAGAAAAAATGGAACCTGCAATCGCCCAAAACAAGAATAACGACGCTCAACAGCGGGCAGACACTTATCCAGAGTGCAGAAACTATATTCCTGCTGAACGCACTGGAAGACACGAACCTTATCAACTATGCTCCCGACATCAGGAATCCCTGGAGCGTCAAATCGAACTTCCTCAATACGGCATACAGCGATCATAGAAATAATCTCTGGGCTGCAGAAGATGGCGTAGGCATCAGTGTTTTGCCTGCAAATGCGCAACAGGTGCAATACCTGCCCGGCACAATGATAGGTGCGGCCCGGCTCTGGAAACCTTACCATGACAGCCTGCATAATCAGGTGTTTGCTACCTCTGAAAATGGTTTATGTGTTATACACTACGAATCGGACACTATCAGCTACAAGGCCAACGTTAAGCCCCCGGGCTCCCGCTTGTTCGAGGTAATGGACTATATACCCTGGGCGAACGATGAGTTGTTGCTGATCACTAATGGTCAGGGGGCATGGTTATTTAATACGGTTAACCATCGTTTCACGCCTTTTGAGCCTTTAAATAAGACGCTGGGCCATACAAGTTTTTGGGGGGCAAGATTGGTAAAACCCGGGTCCTACCTGCTGCATGGCGCCAACGGGATGTTCCTTTTTGACAAAACGAAACTGCAAACGAAGGGACTGAAAACGGTTGAAAGCAGTGTAAAAGGTGTGGCATTCAATGAACTTGGAAAGAGTGAAATATTAGCTGTTTATGCCGACGGCAAGGGGCATACATGGTTAGGGACCGGGTTTGGTATAGAAATTCTGGACAGCAATTTTAATATGCTCAAGAAATTTGGCGGCTCGGCCACAGGTAACAGCGACGGGTTAGGCAACAATGCAATACTTGACATAAAGGCAGGCCCTGATGGAAAAGTTTACGTGGCTACATCCGGCGGAGGCGCATTCCAATATAATGGCAATGATAAATTCACACCTGTCCCGTTAGCTGGAAACCCGGCAATTACTTATTGCATTCTTACAATAGACGCTGCAAACGTACTGATATCAACAAGCAAGGGGCTATGCCTGTACAATACCCAAAACAAGCGATCATGGCTCATTAGTGAACAAAGCGGATTGCCCATAACTGACTTTAACCAATTCGCGTTGGTGGGCGATGACCGGCTGATACTTGGCGCCGGGGCGAAAGGCGTTGTACTCATGAATAAAAAAGGGCTCTTAGCCAATTTTCAAGATACAGCTCAAATGCAGGTGATGAGTGGCCTTTACGGCATCTCCGGGCTTGTGCTGGCGAAAGGAAAACATTCCATTGACCTGGACGTTGCCATCACCGGTTTTGCCTCAAATACAGTTTGGAACATCGAGTACACACTTGACGGCCTAGACGACGGCTGGAAACCGATGACAAAGGGTGAATGGCACATCAGGTATAATTCCATTCAGCCGGGCGATTATATTTTAAAAGTAAGGGCTACGGATGAAAATGGTGTTGTGTGGGTGAACCCGGTTGAGGTTACCATAACTGCTATCCCATTCTTCTGGCAAACAGCCTGGTTCAGGGGTATCATGTTCTGTCTTGGGCTGGGCCTTGTAATTATTGTGGTCCGTTTTCTATCGAGAATGAGTCTGAAATGGCGTCTGAAAAAGCTGGAAGATGAACAGAAAATTTCCCGTGAACGACTCCGAATTGCCCGTGAGCTGCATGATAATGTTGGCAGCCAACTCACCTACCTGATAACCGGGCTGGAGTCCACAGAAATGTTACTCAAGAAGCAGGAAACTGAAAAATTAAGTAACAAAATAGATAAAATGCAAACGTCGGCCCGGGAAAGTATGCAACAATTGCGCGATGCCATATGGGCGCTAAATAGTGAAAGCGTTGCTGCAACAGTTTTATATGCCCGATTTGAGACGTGGCTGACTAAAATAATGGACGCCTTCCCTGGAACAGAGGTATCGCTTCAAAAAAACATTACCGCCGATACGCTGCTGGACCCGGTAAAAAGCCTTAACATTTTTCGCATACTGCAGGAGGCAGTCCACAACGTATTAAAACATGCGCATGCAACAGCGTTAAACATATCATACAACTGTGATGGCATGCAGCTTTCGATTACGGTACATGACAATGGCAACGGAATAGACGCGGCAATGAAGGACGGGAACGGGATGCGGGCAATGAAAGCCAGAGCAAATGAAATGGGAGGCAAAATACAAATAGATTCTGCGCCGGGAAATGGAACAACCGTTTCCCTGGTAGTAGACATAAAATAAGGAAAAATGCGAATTGCGCAGGCAAAAAAAAATCCAAACATTGCACCCTTAACCATAAGCAAGCTTGCATGAAACTCCAGATAGGTATAGTTGACGACAACGATCATATTTCGCAACAAATAGCTGAGAACCTGTTGTTGACCGACGAAGTGGATATAGCCTTTATGGCCAGCAGCGGAAGGGAAGCCCTGCAATGGCTAAACAAGCATAAAAACCACCCTCAGCTGATCTTGATGGACATTGAGATGCCTGGCATGAATGGTATAGAGACCACGTTCAGGATAAAAAGTGAGTATGAAGATGTGAAGATCATAATGCTTACTGTATTCGATAACGAAGCCAATATTTTCAATGCAATAAAGGCCGGAGCAAGTGGTTATCTGCTCAAGGATGAAAAACTGCCGGTAATGCTCGCAGCATTTACGGAAGTTTTAGAAGGTGGTGCGCCCATGTCTCCGGCCATCGCCATGAAGACCATGCAGATGCTTATTGGCGGTTACAAAACAGATAAACAACTCCTGTATAACGAAAACCAGGAGGAACTTAGCAGGCGGGAACTGGAAATACTGGAACTTATGGCCACAGGTAACAATAGCGCGGCAATTGCAGGTAAATTATTTATTAGCCCGAGCACGGTAAAAAAACACATTGAAAACATATACCGGAAACTACATGTAAATTCCAGGGTGGAGTTGTTGCTTTGGTATCAGCAATCCTGATTGCAATTTGATACAAGGCCATAAAAGAGAAACTGCAAAAAATACGCCTTTATGCGTATTGCACTGCCAGTGCTGGTTTGAGAGATTTGCATCAGACAAAAACGTATAGTTATGCTGACTCAAAAACTCATTTTAGGCGTATTGCTTCTCGTTCCGGCATTAAGTGTTTCAGGGCAGAGGTCTTGGTCATATTCAGCTGGCAACATAAATGTGGCCGTGCTGGAAACTGACCCGGACAAATACAAGCGTACCGTACTATCTACTGACCTGATAGGTTTTGACACCTACCTGGATATAAATGTTAGTTACAATTTCAAGCTGGAAACCATGCTGGGTGAGCGCATTATGCCATCATTGCAAATTCGGCATAGTTGGCTCGATGCAGCAACCTCTCATATTGGAGGCGGCTATCCAACAACCGCTGGTGGCCTGCAAAAGCAGTCCATTACCGACCTCGGTGCCGTGTATTTCTTCCATAGTGTAAAAAAGAAGGCTTCGGTAAAAGTAGTGTTGTCCTCCGTAACCAGCGGACGCTATACTACTACCCATTCAGTGCATGTTCCGAGCGAAGTAAGACGGATGGCCGGAATCAGGGGTGGGATTTTTGCTTTCAGAAAAGCATTGGCATTTGATGAAAATTCCCACTCAACTTATCACTACAAAAGTGCTGATGGTCTTACCGTCGTACCTATCAGTAATGTTGGAAACTATACTTACGTTCAGCCGGCAGGCCAGGCATACATGCCCATTGCCATGTCGCACGTCACCTGCCTTTACGGCGGTATCCATTTACGCAATATTAAACACACCGTCATTAAGGCCGAGGGATACCGGAGAAAGAAAGCAACCGCCAAAGTCGTAGATTTTTACTTTGACCTAATGTATGCTCCTACGGTAATCATTGACAATGTTGTGGATGTAGATAAAAAAGAATGGACTATCGTTCCTCAAGACGAGGCAATAAGGCACCTGGGCTATAGAATAGGATATGCATTTCACAGTACAAGAACAGCAGGCGTTATATTCTCGTCTGAATTTGGAAAACGGCCAGGGGCCAAAATGGGTAAAAGCTTCATGGACAATGGCACCTTTGTCACCTTCAATATGGGCTTCTCCATTGGATCGGGCAAATACCTGAAACTCAAACATGAGGGGCACAAAAAGGAAGCGAAGGCTGAGGGTGAAAAATAACACAACGTCACTCCTCCACTTCCAGTTTATAAGCACATAAGTATTGCATGTTATGATCCAGGAAAAGAGTTCGTACATCCTTTGACCACACCTTGTATTCGTATAGCAGCTTGTGGTCTACAACCTTGCTTGCCTGGTAGGAAGTTGAATCCTTTTCCTTGAAATTAATGATAGCATTGCCAGCATCGAATTCAATGAGCCGGGACAATGGAGTTTTGCCTTCCTGAGGCGCAGAGACAATTGAAGATTCGATAGTGATCCGAACTGTATCGCCAATATGTGCCTTTATTAAGCCGGTAGCCGGACTGAAATTAAATGATGCAACACCTTCGCGTGGAGCCATAAAATGTGGGTAGGCCGCAAACTCTTCACGGGTCGGCGGCCTACCCATTTGCAGCCATGTTGTATCTGTGGGATAATGATTATACACAAAAAGTTCCGGTGGGGTGCAGAAATAAAACTCATTAAAACTCTTTGTGAACTTAGTAATATCCGCATTGCAATTACCGCTCCCCCAGCAGGGATCCAGCAACCGCCAGGTGCCGTTCAGCTTTATTGCGTTCCAGGCGTGATTTTCGGTAAACCCTTTACCTATGGATGCCAGGGAATTCCGCGAACAGCCATGTATAATAACGCTTTCAAGGCCTGCATTGTCGCATAGTACTTTGAAAAGGGTTGCATAGCCTTCGCATACTGCCTTTCTCCGCTTTATAACCTGCTCCGCAAAGTTAGTATAGTACCTTGCCATTGCACCAACGCTATCGGTACCTTCATAAGGGATCACGGGTAAGGCCCTATTAGCTTTGTGAAACTCTATCACGTCATAACCTATGTGCTCAGCTATCCACCGGAATAAAGACCTTGCCTTTTCGGAATCGGAGGCGCAGTTCACTGTCAATTTTTCGGCGAGTTGCTGAACTCCAAAATAACCGGTTGAAATAGCATGATCGTCTATAGCAGCATAGGGTTTTCCTTGTGCATACATGTACACCGGCATGAACAACAATGTAATAAAAAGTACTAATCTCATTTGCAGATGCTCCCTGTCAAATATAAGGAAATCAGCCTAAAATTAATAGAAATGGGATGCTAACCCAATACCGTACAAGTTGTTGC
>CANCOG010000374.1 GCA_947379685.1 Flavipsychrobacter stenotrophus
ACAACTGCTGACAGTAACAGGTTCCATCAGTATCAGGGTATCCGCGTTTACTATCGTGGTTCTAAGGGACAAGGCCTTGGCTTCGGACCATACATTGTTATCTCATCAACTACTTCAAGCCAGTGGGGTGTATTGAATCAGGGCAACCAGAATATTCCGTTGTCGAAAGGTTCTGGCACAGGTCAGGACTACAACATGGTGGGTAACCCTTACGCATCTCCTGTTGATATCGGTACTGTTATATTCAACGCTGCCGCAGCTGGTCGCATTACGGGTACTGCATTCTATGTATGGAATCCATTCCTCAATACAGCTGGTGGATTCCAGGCTATACCTTACGCTACAACTGGCGGTACTCCGGTGGCAGTACCTTACTACCTTCAGGCTAACGACGCCTTCCAGGTTCGTGCAGCTGCAAACGGTGTAGCATTGAATTTCACTGAGTCTAACAAGGGTGCTACTATCACAAGTGCTGTTAGTCTTATGAAGGCACATACTGAATTCGTATCACTTTATGTATACGATGCTAATTATCATCCTTATGACATGTTGTATGTTCATTTCAATGATGACGCTTCTGCTGAAGAAGACGCTAAGTTCGACGCTGGTAAACCAACCGGTCAGGATTTCAACTTCTACAGCTTGTCAGCTGACAATCACAAACTGATGATCGACGCTCGTCCTTACAAAGCTGAAAATGTAATTCCATTGGGTGTTGTAAGTAACTACGCACAGGATTACATCATCAGGGCTGAAAACCTTGCAGTTCCAGAAGGTGGCGCAGTTTACCTGCACGATAAGCTGCTCAAGCAATATGTATTGCTGAATGCAGGTACTGAGTACAGGTTCACAGTAACTAAGGATGATAATACACAGGGTGAAAACAGGTTTGAACTGAGCATGGAACCAGGAACTGTAAAAACTACAGCTAAGGGTCTCGATGTAAAAGTTACACCAAACCCTGCTACTGACGACGTGAAGATTTCCTTCACTCAGGGTAGTGCTACTAATGTTAACGTTCGCGTACTCGATCTTTCAGGTGTAAGTGTATACAATCAGGCACTTGGTATGAAGCAGAATGGTTCAATCACTGTTCCATTAAGCAACATGGCTTCAGGTATCTACATGGTAGAGCTTACTGCTGACAACCAGAAGGTTGTTCAGAGGTTGATAAAAGAATAGTTTGCTTATCCTCTCTATTACAGAAGGCCGTTTCACGAAAGTGGAACGGCTTTTCTGATTTTTAGATCCGGGCAAGACGTGATTTTTCGGTGCTTCTGTGGGCTGGACACATGTTTCAGGCAATGGTGAGTCCTGTCTGCATTGTTTTTGTTTGGGTAATTTTTTAGATGAGTTGGGCATTGACCATATTCACAAAGTGGGTGAACTGGCCAAGGGCAGTTACTTAACGTTCTTAAATTGAGCATTTTTTCAAGCCTTAAGGGCCGTAATAGTTCAGCACAGGGAGTAGCCCTTTGATAGAAATTTTCAGTTTTCGGGAAGCTCTGAAATAGCGTAATATTATTGCATGGTCTTTGGCGTAATGACTTTTACAACGCCCAGGTTTTAATTAACCCTTTCAACAACTTTGCATTAGGCAGGGTCTCCTGAAAAAAATTACAGAACGATGCAAAACCCCTAATTGGGTTGACTAATAATAGCCGAGGGTGTAAACCCTCGGAGCAAGATCGATTAAGACCTGCCCCGGAGGGGTAGAACTAAATTTAGATTCATGGTTATTCATGCAAAGTCTTATGAAACTGCGCACCTGTAGAACAAATTTCAAGGGTATACTTGGAGTGGACGAGAGATCCAATTTTTTGCAATCTCTAAGTAGTACCCGCGATTCTATTTATCCTTTTTCAGCGGTATGAATTTGCGCTGGATCTTAGGGTTATGTCCTATGATTTCACTCCAGTTTAAAAATTAATGGTACGTTTTGTATTGCCCGCACTGGTTTACCACGGTAGGTTGCTGGTTCCCATGATGGCATGTCCTGTATAAGTCGTAGCGCTTCGCTATCACAACCCAGTCCGATACCGCGCGTAACTTTAAATTTCGAACAATTACCAAATTCGTCAACTAGAAAACTTATTGCAACTCGGCCTTGTACACCGGATACCCTTGCCACCACCGGAAAAAATCCATGAGTGGTCACGAATTTGTGAAGAATACTGTCGCCGCCGCAGTACTCTGGTTTTCGATACTCTGGTCCATAAAGAAGACGCGCCCCGATAACTCTAGCTTTTGTAAGTGTGTCTTGGGCGAAAACGCCAAGGGCAGAAAACGAAACTAGCCCTGATATACAGAATAGCTTAATCATAGTATCCTTTCTTTTTTTTGCGAAACAAATGGAACCATTTCTTTTTGTAGGGCTTTTCTGGGGTGTAAGTCAACGTATAACCACCATAGCGTTCGGTCAAAGGGTGAGAGTATTTTATTTGCTCATCCTTGGCATATTCATTTGCATATCTATACAATGTAACGTTCGTCGCGTGTGCCATTTTACGTAGATCGATTTGTTCTTCGGGTATGATAGTGCCCTCTGGTTTTGCTCCTGACCGTGCAGTATACGAGGTTGTGAGGGTAATGACTGTATCTGCTATTGCCTCGGGTAATGTTACCGCGAAAAAACCGCTATCATCCGTTTCTGCCTGAAGTTTTGTACCCGATAGTGCGATTGAAATGCCCTTCAAAGCCTCCCCGGTGATATAGTCCTTTACATATCCCGAAATGGCGACGTTATGTCTAATGCTAGAGACCGGTACCTCAGGCGATTGCAACATATTTGGTTTAGCCGCCAGCGTTGGAAGTGAGATTTGAAGTGTCTGAAGAAATACGAACGCTGCTGCAATCCTCCCGGCAATTTGCGAGGGTAGGGTGGCTTTGCGCTGCCGTTGAAATACCCTGTCCAGTTGAGTTGTTGAGAATTTTCCGCATCCTGTTCCCGCTGCCGTCTTATTGAACAATGCCAAGATCTGACTATCAGATAGGTTACTGAAATCAATAACCGTTTTTTTTGGCATACCGAGCAAAACCGTCCCTGTTCTGCCTGAGTCATGGCGTTCCAGTTCTCTTGACAGGGTTTCTGAATGTTGATGATCATACACTACGCTTTCATTATCTGAATAGACGAAATTTGAAGCGCATAACTTGGGTAGCTGAAAATGTACTTATCATTCGGGGCAATTGCCTTCCAGCGGGTATGCAATTACTTCACCTCATAAGAGCCGAGTTCCGCTAACTCACTCTTAATTTTCTTGTTCCACTGCTCCTGGGTATTGGTATCCTTAGAATGGTTCGTCCCCCTATCATACTTGTGTTGCAAACGATGGCATTTGCAAACCCTTCCCCAGAAGGCCAATCTAAGCCGGCAGGCAATTATACAATTGTTCTTACGTCGGAGTTCATAATTGCTAAATGATTTCCTGAGTTTTCTGGCATTCAACTCCGCGATATTGAAGTGCCCCTGTTCATGTAGCAGTAAGTCCTGTTTCAGCTTGTTGTCTCTCTTCCACGATTTTTTGGCATTAAAGTAGCAAGATACAGTGGTCGACAGATTGCCTGCGCTGTCTGTAATTCGTTTGTACCTTATTTTACAGAATGTAACGGCTGCGAACTTGCTTCTTGGTGGCTTATGATCGCTGAAGTCATTCCATGTTAGTGGCCTTGATGCACTCCAGAGAATATGTTGCGCAACGTTTTGCTGTGCTGCGCAGGACATGCTGCAAATGATAAGTATTAGCGTAATTAACTGTTTGCGCATGATGGTTTATGACTGTTCGTTGTGCACAAATATATGAACATTAGCAAGTTGACAATTGGTGAAAGAAAATTGTTTGTTGGAATTTGAATGCATCTCTACCGGAACTATATTTATGCCAAAAAATCAATGCGCAACCTTGCCATCACCATTTTCCTTCTGCTCATAATAACAAATGTATTTGCTCAATCAAAATACCAGAAAGATTTTGATTTTTACTGGCAAACCGTAAATGAAAATTACGCCTATTTCGATAGACAACACAATGACTGGGCCAAAGTAAAAACCATTTACCAGCCCGCCCTTGACGCTGTTAAGGACGAAACAGCCTTTATGCACCTGCTCGAAAGCGTGAACAATGAGCTCTATAACGGGCATGTATTCCTAAACAGGAACGATAATGCATCGAATCGTTGCATTCCCACCGGCTCCGACTTAAAGGTCTCCTGGTTGAATGATCAATTTGTGATCACCGAAATCAGGGAAGGCTTTAGCGCTGATCTTTGCGGTCTCAGAGCAGGTATGGTTATTACCAGCTTCAATGATATGCCGGTGAAGGATGCTATCAAAAAATACCTGCCAAAGTCGCCCAAAGTGATAGACAAGGACATGTATGAATATGCAGCAAACATGCTGTTGGCCGGTACTCACGACACTAAGCGCGTGATTACCGTTGATGTAAAAGGGCGGTCGCAACACTTCCAGCCAGACTTGGTCGCCAACAAAACCGAAGAACATTATAAGACAGTTTTGGAGGCGAAAATACTGCCGGGTAACATTGGGTATATACGCGTGAATAACTCACTCGGAAATCCTGAACTCATAAAAGCCTTTGACAGCGCATTGAATAGTATGATGAACACTGCCGGCCTGATATATGACCTTACCGAAACTCCCAGCGGAGGCAATGCCTATATTGCCAAAGCCATGATGGGCAGATTTATAGAAAAGGAGCTCCCCTATCAGAAGCACATTTATACTCCTGAAGAAAGGGAAACTGGCATCCGGCGCGCAGCCATTGAGCTGGTATCGCCACGACCCAAAACCTATAAAAAGCCCCTGGTAGTAATGGTCAATAACTGGACGGGCAGCATGGGCGAGGGTATAGCCATAGGTTTCGATGCAATGAAACGCGGAAAGATAGTCGGTACAAAGATGGCCGGTCTGCTTGGCGAGATTTTTTCATTTGAAACTCCCGAAACTAAGATTCCATTCTCCTTTCCTTGCGTCCAGCTCCAGCACATCAACGGCCAGCCCCGAGAAGACTTTATACCGCCGTACCCGGCCGCCAATCATGCTGAGGCGATTAAGGCTGGCAGTGGGTTGATATTGGGGAAGAAGTAGTTTTGCCGACCTCCTTTTAAAGGCAGTGTAGTGGCTACGAGGGTTATTAACGAAATCAATATTGCCGACGCAGAAGCCCGATAGGGCTTCACCATTAATATCCGGGGGCGTAGCCTCCGGGGCCTCAAAGAAAACACCCTACCCTGAAAGGGTTAAACTAAAGCGAGACGCAACGTCGGCGTGTTTTGTTCCCTCCGCGGAAAACCAGCTACCTGATCAACGTTATCGTACCCTTATATATCTTATTCTCCCCATCAGTATGGCTGGTAATGATCAGATAGTTATAGACGCCTATGTCCTGGGGTTGCC
>CANCOG010000375.1 GCA_947379685.1 Flavipsychrobacter stenotrophus
AATGAGAATCACTGGGTGATCCATCCGCAGAATAGTATTACATGGCAGCGCGAGTTCTTTAAGTGGCTGGATGAGACGTTGAAATAATTTCTGAATTGCAGGACGGCTCAATTTTACCATCTTCTTTGCTTCCCCCCAAAGGTGAGCAAAGTCCCCCTGTATTTGGCAACATTTATTAACCATTAACCATTTGTCATTGAGCGCAATTCTTTCTATCCGGAGTATATCTAAATCTTACGGGGCTATACAGGCGCTGAAAGGTGTTTCGTTTGATGTACCCGAGGGGTGTGTGTATGGGGTGTTAGGGCCTAACGGGAGTGGAAAGACCACTCTGTTGGGTATAATACTGGATGTGCTGCAGGCTAACGGTGGCTCCTATCAGTGGTTCGGTGGCGTGGCCAATGATGCCTCAAGGAAGCAGATTGGCTCATTGCTCGAGACGCCGAATTTCTACCATTATCTTTCTGCCTATGACAACCTTGCCGTTACAGCCAAAATAAGAGGCAAGGGAGACACCGACCGGAATGCGGTATTGGGTCAGGTGGGTTTACTGGAACGGAAGGATAGTAAGTTCCAGACTTTTTCGTTGGGTATGAAGCAGCGGCTGGCTATTGGGGCGGCATTGCTCGGTGGTCCACGGGTACTGGTTTTTGATGAACCTACCAATGGCCTGGACCCGGCCGGAATTGCGGAGATCAGGGAATTGATTCTGAAATTGAACCGGGAAGGAATAACGATCATTATCGCGAGTCATCTGCTCGATGAAATTGAAAAGGTATGTACGCATGTGGCTATCCTGAAACGGGGGACTTTGCTTTTAAATGGTCCTGTAAACGAAGTGCTGGTTAATGAGGACCAGGTCGAGGTGATGGCGCAGGATATGGCTGGGTTGAAAAACGCATTACAGGCAATGCCGGGTATCGTGAAAATGACCAACCGCGAGCGCTTCCTGATGCTGACCTGCGACAAGGGTATCGAGACTTTTCACGTCAATGACTATTGTATTAAAAAGGGAATAGTCTTAACGCATCTGGCTATGAAGCGCAAGAGCCTTGAAGCCAAGTTCATGGAACTAACGAACTAGAAGTCAATATTAACCGAAGAGATTAGTAGAGTTCTTTTTTAGTTTAGCTGAGGGCACACAGGTCCGATTTCATTGATTAAGAATTTTTTAGGCCTGTAGGGCCTTATGATATTAGCACAGGGTGCAGCCCTGTGATATAAATTATAAATTTCGACTAGCCCTGTAAGGGCGAAATACTTTGAGGTTTTTTTACCATTTACCAAAATCATCATCACTATGCTGGAATTACTTTCTGTAGAATGGCTTAAGATTAGGAAGTACAGAACATTCTGGGCGCTGTGTATCCTTTTTGGGGTGCTGCTGCTGATGGTGAACATGCTGGTGAGCCAGGGCATTATGAAGATGGGTAACTCCGACTTCAATGTACTCAGCAGAAATTATACGTTCCCTGAGGTTTGGGGTAATGTGGCATTCTGGACCAAAATATTTTCAGGCTTACTGGCGATCATAATTATCATCCTGACGACCAATGAATACCAGTTCAGGACCAACCGGCAGAATGTAATTGATGGCTGGAACAGGATGCAATTTTACCATGCGAAGTGGGGATTGCTGGTGGTGCTCAGCGCTGTAGTGACGGTCTATACATTCCTGGTAGGTATCTTCCTGGCGTTCTACCATGGGTCATCTTCGAACCACATGTTCGAGCACCTGGATAGTATCTTTTATATCTTTTTGTTGTCGCTTAATTATTTTGGTTTTGCGCTGATGCTGTCGCTGGTGTTCAGGCGTAGTGGGATGACCATAATTATGTTCCTGCTGTACGCCTATGTAATCGAGCAAATCGCCAATGGCTTGCTCAATTCTCGCAACCCTTCAAAACCTGGTAATTTCCTGCCCATGCAATGCAGCGCAGAGCTGATTCATTTCCCGCTTACAGAATCTATTTCCAAAATGCTGGGCGGCGGCGGCCCATCTCATATTTACCTGGCCATTGCATCCGGTGTATGGATCGTAATCTATTATGTTGTTGGACGGGTGATGTTACTAAAGACAGATTGGTAGGTTTCAAACTTAAAAGTAAAAAATTAAAAGTAAAAATGCCCGCGTTGTTCAGGTATGGTTTTGGCGTTTCGTGTTATTGAAGTGCGACACATTTGGGGCGATTCAAACTACCGCCCGGCGGTAACGCCATTTACAAACTGGTAAAAATATCTGGACATCCCGCTGAAAAAGCGGGACAGCCTGAGTTGCCACCCGCGCGAGCCTACGAGTCAAACTCGCGCCAATTCGGTAAGTATCGTCAATTGCAACTCGGTATCTTTTTCCACCCCTCATAGGGTATTGGTTTCTCTAAAATACAGGGTTGAACTTCCTCTTTTAATATCCCAGCAGACCCCGGATCATTCGCCAATAGAGACACATAATAAAATCTGCCAACCTGTGGTCTTGTTGTATTCAGAACAGTTTTATAAATTTTGCCGTGGTAATACACATCAACAAAGCAACTGCTTCCTTGTTCGGCACTTTCCCAATTTGTTACCTTCCCTATTGTATAAACCCCACGTTTCGAAAAACTGTATTCCTCATACATTCTCAGGACAAGAAAAAGCAAAGCAATAAAAATAAAAAATATATAAAAATACTTGTCGTGCTTCCCGTTTTTTGAATGTAATATCTCCATAAAATTGTTTCATCACCAACTAGTTTAGCAATGAATGAATATTGACCTTTGTTAGGGGGGATGAGATCCAATCGTTCCATCAATTGCAAAATCCCAGCTCCAGTTAATCTTCCAAAAATAAAAAACAAAAATAAAAGTTGGGCGAAAGTCGAAGGCTGCCGGTTTTTTTGCCCCTGTTCAGGCAGTCCCCTAGTCCAAATATTAGCAAAGTTCGCCGCCGCTTTTAGCGAAGTCAAACTGGTTTATAGAGATCATTTACATGGTCAGGAAGCGCATAATTAAAGTCCAAAACTATGGAGCAGCTCATCACAGGTTCAATTCGGTCTAGCTGATGACCATATGAAATAATACCAGTAATTGCCACGGGGTATCTTTCATCATTAGTTACGTACACAATTTCGCCCACATTTAAAGATTTTAGTACACGACCGTGAGCTTGAATCCTTTGGAGTTTGTTATTCAATGTGCTGGGTTTATCAAATTTGAATACTGAGAAAACCTTTTCCATGTTGGTGCATTAAAAATTGTCGATAAAAATGTTCTATTTACCCTTGCAATAAAAGCCTTTGCGCCTGTCTCTAAATCACTTCTTCCCGTAAGGAAAAAAATCCGTTCTCGGCTATTCTGAGAATGCCTTCATCGGCCATGGAGCGGAGGAGATTGATGGCGGCGTCACGTTGTTTCCCGAAAAAAGGATGAATTAATTGGTCCAGTGAGTGAGGTCCGGTTGCAAGGGTTTCCAGCAGTTGGGCCGTAATCGCTCCCGGCGTTGCGTATTTTTGTTTTCTCTTCCGGCATACATCGCAGTGGCCGCAATCCTTCTCCGATGCTTCGCCAAAATAGTTGAGTACATATCGTTCACGGCAAATGGTGTCATTGACCAGGAACCCGATCATGGCCTCGGTGCGGGCTTCATGCCTTTTGCGCAGTATGTGTATCCTGTTGAGGTCTATAATAAGGTGGGCGCTATCGGCGCGTCGGTGGTGAAAGAACATTTGCGGCCCTTCCCCGGCTTTGTTGTATTCGAGAATGCCCATCCGGTGCAACTGTTCGAGTGCACCAACCAGTTCCTGTTGTTTTACTTTCAGTTGCCTGGCTACCGCCGCCTCGCGTAAATGGGTAGGGTAAAAGAAGATGGAATTAAACAATCTCAGCAACCCTACAGTAATATAGGACAAAGTAGGGTGCGAGGCCGCCAAACCATCCAGCACATGCCTATCGGTAATAAACTGAACTGTAGATGGGCTATACACAGCCTCTGTCAGCGACCAGAGCCCTTCACGTTCCAGCAGTTTCAGAGCATGGATTGCCTGCAAAATCGATAGCGAAAACTTTGCACAAAAATCGCTGATATCGAATGAATAATACTGATGCGGCTCGGCCCCCACGGGTATCTGTAGGTACTCCGCCACCGACTGATACACCTTCCGGAGAAATGATTCCGGAGGGAATTGCAGGGCCGTGCTCTCTTCCAGCCGTGTAAGATCAGTGCTGTTGTAATAGGTGAAAGCAAAGGATTTCAGTCCGTCGCGGCCTGCCCTGCCTGCCTCCTGATACCATGCTTCGAGATGCTCAGGGGCGTCGTAATGAAGCACCAGGCGCACATCGGGCTTATCAATGCCCATACCAAAGGCAGTTGTAGCTACCATAACCGGAGCCTGATCGGTCATCCATTGGTCCTGGGCCGTTTCCCGTTTTTCTTTTGTTAGTCCCGCGTGATAGACCGCTGCTTCAATATCATGCTGCCGGAGTGTGTTGCCAATCACTTCTGTCTGCTTTCGGCTACGACAATAAATAATGCTGCAGGCATCGCCAAGTACATTGAGGGTATCGCGCTGTTTGTTTTCGGAATAACTGACATCAAAAAATATATTGTTCCGTGCAAAGCTCTGCCGGTAGACCTGTGGCTTTCGCATCTTCAATTGCTTTGCAACATCTGCTTCTATGTCGCGTGTTGCAGTGGCGGTAAGCGCCAGAACCGGTGTCTGGGTAAACAGTTCCCTTAATTCTGATATCTTCAAATAATCGGGCCGGAAATCGTGGCCCCATTGCGAAACACAATGGGCTTCGTCAACGGCAATAAGGCTAAGGTCAAGGTGGTAGAGATAATCATTGAACATACTCGTCTGCAAGCGTTCAGGGGAGACATACAGCATCTTGTACTCGCCATCCCGCGCCTGTTCCAGGATGGCTTTTACCTGCCTGTACCCCAGGCCGGAATGCAGACTTTCGGCGGGGATATCCAGGTGCTTCAGCCGTTTCACCTGATCCTGCATAAGGGCAATAAGCGGTGAAATCACCAGGCACAGACCATCCATCATAATAGCGGGCACCTGGTAGCAAACCGATTTACCCCCACCAGTTGGCAGCAGCGCAAGCGTATCCTGTCCTTGTAATACAGACATGATGATCTCCTGTTGCAACGGCCTGAAGCCGTCGTAACCCCAATACTTCTTTAATATTTCTGCAGGTGTCGGCAACTTGGTTGGTTTAGTACTTGCTTTTTGCGTTGCGGCAAAGATAAGCGTTGTGGGGGTGGCAGAGAATAAGTGATAGTTGGGAATGGGGCGTTAATGGGAGTAAATTACGGCAGTCAGGAGACTGCTCCCATTGGGGCCTGGTCGGAGACACACGGCCAACCGTTATTTCTTTGTCCGAGCAGCCGCTCCGGTAGTTTGAAAAGAACCTCCAGATTT
>CANCOG010000376.1 GCA_947379685.1 Flavipsychrobacter stenotrophus
GGCACACGGTTCTCTTTATCCGCATTAAAGATCACCAATACGCTGCTAAAGAAGATATATGCCTATGATGTCCGAAATCAAAAGCGTGCGGCACCGGTAGTTAAAGTGAATGATCTTGATGTTGCGATGCCTGCGAATTGATGGGTGGCGGAAATATTTTCATTTACCGTCCAAACCAGGCACGCAGGCTATCCCGGGATCTCAATTTTATAATAGACATCATCGAACTGAAGCGTTAGGCCAATTGTTGTTATCTCAAATGAATTGTCTTTGCCCTTATACCTTGTAATCTTAAAAGAACCATCCTTTTGGATGCGAATAACCTCTGCTGCATAACCAGTACTACTGATCATTATATATTCCCGAAGAGAAGGAATCTGTAAATATCTGAAAAACTTATAGCCTCGGTCATTGTTTTCCGTAGAGGGGCTCATTACCTCAATGATCACCGCAGGGTTGGCCAGCGTATCAAAGGCATTTTCTTTCATTATTGGCTCACCACATACAATACTTACATCGGGGTACATAAAAGAATCGGAAAAGGGCGTACCTACTCTGAAATCTGACGGAAGACTTCGCATTCCTTCCCTTTTAGGTACCCACCAATTTCCCGTAACAGGTTTGCAACAATATAATTGTGGTCTTTTCCCGCTCCTGCCATGGCCACTATTTCACCGCTGAAATACTCATGTTTATCATTGGCCTGGGTTTCCAATAATAAATATTCATCGGGGCTCGTATACTGGGGTAGCGGAAAAGTCATAGCATAATTAAGTGTCCCAAAGTTAAATGTTTCTTCTAAAATTAAATGTTTGTCTGCCCCGAACAAAGATGAATCCTCTCAGCCAGTAGCATTCTTCCACATTAATAAAGTTACTACACTACTCCACAATCACCTTACCCTCTGCCGTGCCTTCCGTATTAGCCAATCGCACTACATACAACCCCACTGGTTGATTCCGGAGGTCGACCTGAAGTTTTCCCTTTGCTGAAGTTTGGAAAGCAATTCGCCCCGTCATGTCAACTATCTCAACATTGGTAATAGTGGCAGGCAAGTCTATAGTAAATGTGCCCCTGTTCGGGTTCGGGAATATAGCTGCCTGAACGCCCTTTCCGGTATTTGTAATTGCGGCAGTGTGTACATGTGTAATACGCACGCTGTCCATAACAACTGGAGTTAATGGCCTGTCGTTGGTATCAACAGCTACATGGCCAATGTTTTGTACAACGGTAAAATTCGACGTGGTCATTCCAAAAACTGTATAATGACCATTGAGAAATGAATTCGTTACCAGGTTAATGTAAAACTGGCAGCCATTAGTGTTAGCGCCCGAATTCGCCATAGCAATAGAACCTTGTGCATTCGTTAGAGAAGATACTATTTCATCAGGAGTGTAATATCCCGGAGTACCTGAACCAGTACCCGTTGGATCTCCGCCCTGTATCACAAAACCAGCCACCACCCTGTGAAATATCAATCCATCATAAAATTTATGTACAACGCGTGAAACAAAGCTGTCTACGGTTCTGGGTGTCAGCGTATCTGTAAGTACGGTTTTAAAAGTACCCATCGTGGTATAATAGGTAACTTCGGTCTGGGCGTTGGCATTGTAAATGAATACTATGCATAGTGCTATCAAGCAAATCCTTTTTATGTTTTTCATAAAGTTGATTTAATGTAATGGAAATGTACAAACATTAATCGAAACAACCTATTCCGGAACGTTCGTTATGTAATTTGGCAAGCGCGGTATCGCCCTGCTGACGGCGCACTTTTCTTCGTTGCACTCGTCAAATTCCTTCCGGGCCTCACCCAAACAGACTCGGCAATAATGGCAAAAAAAGCATAAGATACTGACTTTCAAGCCGCAAGTGATTTTATGACTATTATCATAGAACATAAAACGAGAAATAATAATTAAGTTTGCGAACCCCGGGCATACTTTTCTCAGCCTGAACAAACCCAATAGTTAAGGATGGAAAATAGAGTGACCAGTTTTAGTAAAATCTCATCATTTAAAATAGTTCTCATTTATGCGGTGGTAAGTGCCGTGTATATTTACACCTCAGATTTTTTGCTGGAAATCTTGATTTCCAATATTGATGTGCTATCAAAAATCCAGACCTGCAAAGGTTTTTCCTTTATACTAATCACTGCTGCCCTACTCTACGTCTTGGTGAAGCGGAATATGGAGAATCTTTCAGCATACTATCAGAACATCATTGATGTAAAGCAGCAATCAGATGAACAACTAAAAAGTTCTCAGGAAGAGTATATGTCCCTGTTCAATCACAGCCCATTACCTATGTGGATCTTCGACATAGACACACTTCAATTTCTGAAAGTGAATGAAGCGGCCTGCCGGACCTACGGATATTCGCCTGAAGAGTATAATATGATGACCATCAAGGACATCAGACCGCCGGAGGATATTTCCTTAATGGAGCAAGCCTTGACAAACTCCTTAAAAAGTGATCATTACATAGTTCCCGACATATTACGGCACAGGAAAAAAAACGGCGAGATCATTCAGGTAAAAATTGAGAATACATTTGTAACCTTTGAAGGAAAGAAAGTACGTTTGTCTTCTGCTACCGACGTCACAAAAGAAATTAACATACAAAATGAGTTGATTGAAACTTATTCCCGGCTCCGGGTTGCAAGTGAAATTGCGGGGCTGGGTTACTGGACAAATGATTTGGTTTCCGGGAAAATTGATTGGTCAGATGAATTGTATAATATTTTCGAGGTCGACCCGCTTAAATTTGAATTGAATCTCGAAAATATTAAAACCTACTTCTGTCCCAATACCCATCAGGAATTCAGTCTCGACCTTCTAGCCATTTTCCAAGACAATAAAATAAGGGAAAGTGAACATCAGATAATTACTGGAACCAATAAGACAAAGTGGATACTAGAGCGGCAGTACCTGACAACGGATGGTAACGGCAACCCGGCAAAATTAGAAGGCATTGCCATGGATATTACTGAAAGAAAAATACATGAACAGGAAATAGAACAAAGCAACGACCGGTTCAAACTGCTGGCCAAGGCTACTGTAGAAGCAATTATTGACTGGGACATAATGAACGATAAGACAATATGGGGCGAAGGATTCCATACGCTATTTGGCTATGACCTCAGCATATATGACAATTATTTATGGTCAAGAAATATTCATCCCGACGACAGGGAAACCGTGCTCTTCGACCTGGCCAAAACACTCCAGGATCCTGCGCAGGAGCATTTTACAGCTGAATTCAGGTTTTTAAAGGCGAATGGCGACGTTGCCTATGTTCAACACAAAGGCCTGTTCATAAGAGACGAAAGCGGCAAACCGACTCGGGCATTGGGTGCTATGATAGATATCACTGAGTCGTTAGATAAGATGCGCAAAATTGAACTCCAAAATAAAACCCTAAAGAATATCGCCTGGACTCAATCACACATTGTAAGGGCGCCACTTGCCAACTTGAAAGGACTAATAGAAATTTTGAAAAACAACCTGAACTCTGGGGTAAGTCAGGCTGTGCTACTTGGTTATATGAGTGAATCTGTAGAAAAACTCGACACTGTGATACATGATATTGTCCGGAACACAAAGGAAGTAGACGAGGTGTGATCGCATGAGTGCTCGGTCTGATGTCAACTCTTAAAATAAGAACATTTCCCAATGGGAAGGTAAAAATTGAACTCCGTCCCTTAAGAGCAGGTTCCGTCCGTCACTTAATTTAACATCCGCTATAACGAAAAAATTCCCGAAATTTACAGGGCATGAAATTCAATTTACAAAGCCCGTACAAACCAGCCGGCGACCAGCCCGAAGCAATAGTACAATTAGTAAAAGGGCTAAATGAACATGAAAAATTCCAGACCTTACTTGGCGTTACCGGCTCTGGTAAAACCTTTACTGTTGCCAATGTAATACAGCAGGTTGACCGCCCCACTCTTGTACTCACACACAACAAAACACTTGTGGCACAGCTTTATGGAGAATTCAGGCAATTTTTCCCTGATAATGCTGTAGAGTACTTTGTTTCCTACTATGATTACTACCAACCTGAGGCATACATGCCAGCTTCAGGAACATATATAGAAAAGGACCTCTCCATTAATGAAGAACTGGAAAAGCTACGGCTCAGGGCCACTTCAAGCCTGCTGAGTGGCAGAAGGGATATTATTGTAGTGGCATCTGTCTCCTGTATTTATGGTATTGGTAACCCTGCCGAATACGCCAATAGCATTATCCGCTTCCAGAAAGGAGACAACATTGGCCGAAACCATTTTCTTCATTCGCTGGTCAATTCATTGTACAACCGCAGCCAGGGGGAGTTCTCGAGGGGAACATTCCGGGTAAATGGAGACACGGTTGATATTAACCTACCCTATGTCGATTATGGCTACCGCATTACGTTCTTCGGAGATGAAATTGAAGAAATTGAGAGCTTTGAAACAGATTCTGGCAAGCGGATCCTGAGCATGGAAAACGCAGCCATTTTCCCGGCCAACCTCTATATCGCTCCTAAAGACCAAATGGCGCAAATTGTCTATGAGATTCAGGATGAGATGAATGCCCAGGTGGAGTATTTCAAAAAAATGGGCAAACATGCCGAAGCCCAACGTATAAAAGAGCGTGTCACCTACGACCTCGAAATGATGCAGGAATTGGGTTACTGCAGTGGCATTGAAAACTATTCACGATTCCTGGACCGACGCAAACCCGGCACCCGACCGTTCTGCCTCATCGACTATTTCCCAGATGACTTTTTGTTGGTAATTGATGAGAGCCACGTTACCATTCCGCAGATCAGCGGGATGTACGGAGGAGACCGTTCACGCAAAATAACCCTGGTCGACTTTGGCTTCAGGCTCCCTTCTGCGCTGGACAACCGCCCACTCAATTTCTATGAATTTGAATCCTTACTCAACCAGGTGATCTTTGTTACAGCTACTCCCGGTAAGTATGAGATGGAACAGTGTGGTGGTGTAGTTACAGAACAGATAGTAAGACCTACTGGCCTCCTCGACCCACCAATAGAGATAAGGCCCAGCATTAACCAGGTAGATGACCTGCTCGATGAGATTGAGAAACGGGTAGCCAGCGGCGATCGTGTACTTGTAACCACATTGACCAAGCGCATGGCCGAAGAACTGGATAAATACCTGAAGCGCATCAACATCAAATCAAAATATATACACTCTGAAGTCGATACCCTGGAGCGCATTGAGATCTTGCGGGAGCTCCGTCTGGGCAGTATCAATGTATTGGTTGGGGTAAACCTGCTTCGTGAGGGGCTTGACCTGCCGGAGGTGTCTTTAATGGCCATTCTCGATGCTGATAAAGAAGGTTTTCTCCGGGATGAGCGATCGCTTACCCAGATGGCCGGACGCGCAGC
>CANCOG010000377.1 GCA_947379685.1 Flavipsychrobacter stenotrophus
GCCTGGGAGGAAAAGGTTCATCAGCGGTTGAAGGAAGTGGGGTGCTGGTAGGTGGGTGTTCTGGGTGTGTGGGCCGTCATGCAGTGTCAGGAAGCATTCATTTTCAATGAAAGAACACAACTCTTGCTTTGTCATTCTGAGCGTAGCTATTGGCCAAGTGCTGGGCTGCGAAGTGAAGAATCTCGACAGCAGGCTTCTGTCATCGGAGGGCAAGAACCTGCCTGCGGCAGGCAGGTGGCTCGAGAGATTGCTCCTGCGTCGAAATGACAAAGCCAGAGAAAGGGTGGAGGAGGGTGACGTGTCATTTAATTAACGTCATTTTCTTTGTTGCCTTGTGTAGAATTAACTGCCCCTTAATTGAGGAAACTAGGAACTGCGTCCTCGCACCTTTGCGCGAAACCTCAACTACACTTACCCTGACACTACGGTTAATCCTTCTTCCTCATATACTGCTTGTAACTATTTCTGATGAACGCCTTTATTTCGAGGTCGGTTGCATTGCGGGCGAAATCATATTCCATGGGGTAGGTGTACTTAAACACGGCAATACTATCGGAATCACGGATGCCGGTGAGGGTGGTTACCAGCTCAATGGTGTACCGGCTGTCGATAAATTTACTTTCATCCTCCGATGCAAAGCTCTTCCTGAACGCCTTAGGCTTCTTACTATTCCCGGTTATCTTATCGGCCAGCCAGCCAATACAGCCTACGCAGCCCAGCCCAAGGGACTTTGGCTTGGGGACTAATGTCTTATTGAGTTCGTGCTCAAATTGCTGGTGCAGTTCCAGTGAATCCTGCTGGTACTTGGTTCGGCCCTTGATGGTGGCCTCCTTCAGCTTGAAAATTATGGGCTGCATCACCACCGATTTGAATTTCCTGCCCATGGTAAATGTCATTACCTCATATACCGGTTGGTATGCTGTATGCCGGAATATTAATGTGTCGCCGTCCTCGGCCGCAATGTAGTAGCCGCCATTGGTATTGGAAAAAACCACTGCCCCCGAGTGTTTGTTCAGTATGGCTACACCGGGAATGAAATTATTGCTTTCGCGGTCAATCACCATGCCTTCCATTACCTGCGCTGCAACAGGTTGGGTGAGTAACAGTAAAAGCAACAAGTATAGCAATCTCGGCATGACGGCAATAAAGTTACATGCTCGCGGCTTCTGTGGTTTTGGGCGGGCATTTTTTGGGAATAAATTATGATTAGTGTGCGAGGTTGGTTAATATTAGTTTTGGTGCTGGATCACTTGACTTTAAGTCTTATATCAAAATTCTGGAAGGTTTCAATTGGAAGTTCGTTAAATTGCAATATATCCTTTTCTGCTTTAAAGTGGGAGCACCAGCATAGCGCCGGTGCTCTTTTGTTTCGTCACAGTTGACAGTATTTCCCCGTTTAACTATAATTAACGGCCCATCACGCAACTTTTTTCAATTTTAATGGTTCTAAGAAGAAAGAACGATTATTTTTGTTTCGATAAATACACATTATGCAATTCGATTTTAAGAAACTTAGGTTAGATATCTTGGCAATTGTTGCTTTTGCAGTGATTTCATTGCTGTATTGTCTGCCACAGCTACAGGGAAAGAAGCTCAGTCAGCACGATAATATTTCATGGCAGGGTATGGCTCATGAAGCCATGGCTTATCACGACTCTACAGGTAAGGATGTTTTGTGGACCAATAGTATGTTCGGCGGTATGCCATCGTATACTAGCTACATTGGCGCGACGAATACAAACTATAGCGGATATATACAGATTTTGTTGGAGGGACTGGGTAAGCCGGCTTACTTCTTCTTTATTGCTATGATGTGCTTTTATATACTTATGCGTGTGCTGGGTGTTAATAAATGGCTGGGGATGATAGGGGCATTTGCTTATGCGTTCTCGTCCTACAACGGTATTATCATAAGTGTAGGGCACGATACCAAAATGTTGACAATGGCCTACTTACCCGCTGCAATAGCTGGTCTGTACCTGATTTATAAGGAAAAATGGCTGACAGGGGCAGCAATTTGGGGTGTTTCAATAGCTTTAATGGTGACTAATAACCACTTCCAGGTCATCTATTACTACCTGTTTATTTTTGTTGCCTTTGGCGTTGTGATGCTGTTGATGGCGGTTAAGTCCGGCAAATTAAAGGAATTCGCTATCTCTTCTGCAATCGCACTCGGTGTAGGGTTAATAGGTGCGGGACCGGCTATGACTTCGGTGCTGACTACCAGTGAGTATGCCAAGGTTACCATGCGTGGGGGAGCAAGCGAGCTTTCAGGTCATGATAAAAAGACTAATGGTGGTCTTGATAAGGATTACGCATTCAGGTGGAGTAACGGAATAGGGGAGACATTCTGCCTGATGATACCATATCTGTATGGTGGTTCCTCAGGTGAGTCGGCAGACAAAGCCCCCAAAACCAATGAAATGACAGGTGGCAGAGCAGATAAATTGCCATTATACTGGGGCCCTCAGCCATTTCTGAGCGGTCCAGTTTACTTTGGCGCAATTATATGTTTCCTGTTTGTTTTAGGTCTAATGGTCGTGCGTTCACCGCATAAGTGGTGGATTGTTGCAGCAAGCATTATGGGTATTGTCCTTTCGTGGGGTAAGAATTTTGAAGGACTTAACTACTTCCTTTTCGATCATCTACCCATGCTGAATAAGTTCCGTACACCATCAATGGCGCTGGTTGTGCCTCAGTTTTTGTTCCCGTTATTGGGCATTTGGGCAGTAAACGAAGTGATGGAAGGCAAGACAAGTAAGGACAAATTATTGAAGGATCTTAAGATGGCAGCTGGTATTACAGCGGGATTGTGTGTTTTGTTGGGCTTAGGAGGTAGTATGTTTTTTAATTTTTCCGGCGTTGAAGATGCTCAGCTCCAACCTGAATTGGTAAAGGTTCTTAAGGAAGACCGTGCGTCGTTAGCCATGATGAGCGCACTGAAGAGCGCGGCATTTATATTGGCAGCAGCTGCATTACTATGGGCATTTTTGACAGATAAGATCAAGGATGTAGTACTTATATCCGGCCTTGCTTTGTTGGTTGTTATTGATCTTGTGCCTGTTACGCGCACTTACCTCAACGATAATAATTATGAAGAGGCGTCGGAATATGACGCAGTATTTCAACCAAGGGATGTAGATAAGGCGATATTACAGGATAAAGACCCTTACTATCGTGTGCTTGACCTGTCAAAAGACACTTATAACGATGCGGTTCAGGCTTATTTCCACAAGTGCATAGGTGGTTACTCGCCAGCCAAAATGGAGACCTATCAGGACCTTATTGATAAGCACCTGAGCCGTGGTTTCAATGGTCAGGTTTTGAACATGCTGAATACCAAGTATATTATTGTTGGTGGTCAGAAGAGTGCTCCACAGGTAATGCCAAACCCTGCAGCATGTGGCAATGCCTGGTTTGTTGAGGAAGTAAAATATGCGGCTACCGCCGATGATGAGATCAATTCATTGAAAGCTGCTCAGCTAGGTGATACTTCCAATATGCCCGGTGCATTTGAGCCTAAGAAAACTGCCGTGATGCGTGATAAATTCAAGTCAGAAATGGGCAGCTATACATTTGGAAAGGATAGCGCAGCCTATGTTAAGCTCGATAGATACGGCCTCGATGAGATTTCGTTCAAATCTTCAAACAGCAAGGATGGCCTCGCAGTTTTCTCTGATATTTATTACGAAATGGGTTGGAAGGCCTATGTAGACGGCAAAGAGACGCCAATAATGAAGGCCGACTATGTATTGAGGTCGATCAAGATACCGCAGGGCGCACACAGCATTGTATTCAAATTCCACCCTGATAGTTTCTATAAGGGCCAGAATATAGCCATGGTGAGCAGCATTTTGCTGATACTGATTTGCCTTGGGGCGTTCATGCCATTATTCAAAAAGCCGAAAGGAGATTTGACAATGGAAGAGCAGAAGGGGAGCGTTAAGTAAGTAATCGGAATTCGGTATTTTTGCTTAACTGAATATTGGAACTATGAAGGCGAAATATGTAAATCCGTTTACGGATTTTGGGTTTAAGAAAATTTTCGGTGAGGAGGCAAGCAAGCCGGCCTTGCTCGATTTTCTTAATGCCTTATTGCCAGATGCCCATATCAAAAACCTGAACTTCAAGAATACTGAACAATTACCTGAAACATCGGAAAGCAGGAGGGCGATTTTTGACATTTATTGTGAAAATGAAAAAGGTGAGAAATTTATTGTTGAATTACAAAAAGCCAGGCAAAACTTTTTCAAAGAAAGGACAATATATTATTCCACCTTTCCAATAAGGGAGTTAGTTGAAAAGGGTGATTGGAACTTTGACCTCAAAGCAGTTTTTTGCATTGGTATACTGGACTTTACATTTAGGGACTACGAGACGGAGGAGGAAAGGCACGAATGGCTGCACGAAATAAAGCTAAAAAACAAGGACGGTAAAACCTTCTACGATAAGCTTACTTACTTGTATCTGGAAATGCCCAACTTTACAAAGAACGAAGGTGAATTGACTACCCAACTGGATAAGTGGTTGTATTTCATCAAGCATCTGGAAGATTTTCAAAGCATTCCTGAGATATTCAAAGACGAAGTTGTTTTCGTTCAGGCTATGCACAAAGCGGAGTTGTCGGCGCTCACCCTTGCTGAGTATACAAGGTACGAAGATAGCTTTAAAATATACAGAGACTGGGCTAATATAATAGAAACGGCCAAGAGCGATACTGAAAAGAGGGTTAGGAACGAAGTTCGTAGCGAAGTAATGATAGAAATGGCGAAAACACTCAAAGCAAATGGTGCCTCTTTAGAGTTGATAACCAAATCAACGGGCCTGTCCGCAGCGGAAATTGAATTACTCTAGTTAATTTGTATCTTCAATCAATGCCCGTCGCCCCATATTTTTCATACCCATTAAATAATATTTGAAAGAAAAACCAACATATAAAATACGCGACCTGTTCGGGATGAGGAAGGAAATGAGTGCCGGTTTTTACCTGACCGACTTTTTGTTCCGGCGCATATTGCGTCAGAACTCGTCGGTAAAATGGGCTGTTCATCACACAAGTACTATCCACTGCCCAGAGCGGATAACAAGAGGAAAGGGTGTCTTTCCCGGAGACTCGCCTGGGGTGTATATTAACGCATTTAATGGTGTAACTATTGGCGATTTCAGCAATATTGGTCCGAATGTAGGTTTGATATCATCTAACCACGACCTGGTGAATAACGATGCTCATATTGCAGGTGATCCTATTATTATTGGCAAATTTTGCTGGGTAGGTATGAATGCAGTAATATTACCCGGAGTGCAGCTGGCCGATTTTACCATTGTTGGTGCTGGCGCAATAGTATCAAAGAGCTTTCCTGAAGGGTAC
>CANCOG010000378.1 GCA_947379685.1 Flavipsychrobacter stenotrophus
CCTATTTTCCGGTAGGTATCGAGTATGAGCTGGTTATATTTCTGATACAGTATGGCAACTACTTTTTCATAGTTATCCCGGTTGTTCTTTTCATCGAGCAAAGAGTGGTTGGTGATGCGGTAATCGAACATTACCTCGTTGATAAAATGAAATTTGCATCCAGCCGCTCCTGCTCTTATCCACAGGTCCCAGTCTTCGAACGCGATCAGTTTACGGTCTTCATCGAAACCTCCAATACTTTCGAAGGTTTTCTTGCGCATCATGCTGCAGATATCTATATGATTGGTCACCAGTATGGACTCTAGTTCGAACGGACCAGTCTTGAACCGGGGAGCGGTTGTTGACCCGAAAAAGGCAGGCTTACCATATACGATATCCGCATTAGTATTGTTGAGCAGTTGTACACCGTTGGCTATGAAGTTTCTTCGTATTTTGTTATCGCTATCAAGGAACAGGATGTACTTGCCTTTCGCCGCGCGAACCCCTGTGTTGCGGGCCCCGCCCGGGCCTTTGTTTTCCTGGTGCAGTACGGTGTATTCGTCCGGTTTCAGGCTTGCCAGCAAATCGATGGTTGCTTTGTCCGTAGAGCCATCGTCGACAATGATGACCTCATAGCTATTGTGGGGAATATTTTTTGAAGCTACAACACTCTGCAGAGCATCGATGAGGTATTGACCGGAATTATAACAGGGTATGATCACAGAAACATCCATAGAATAGATCAGCTTTTGACGCTTAACATGATTTTTGCAGTACAAAATTTGCAGGAGGCCAGTATCAGGATAGCAACGGAACGGAGCTGATAAGCATATTTAACCAGGGCGATCTTTTTGAGCCATGCCTTATTCACTGCGAGGTATTCTTTTAGAGAGAACCTGATGAGGCTGTGGTCGATATATTTGATCACGTTTATACCTTCAGATATATAGATGGATGTTTTTGATGCAGAGTAAGAAATACTTTCTGGATGCCACCGATAGTAGTTTAGCTTTCTTGATGTATATGCAAGGTTACTGTGTTGCAAAACCCGGGCATAGAAAATCCAGTCGCCACAGGTCCTTAAGCCGCCCAGCCCCTCAATGGCCCTGACAGCATACTCTCTTCTTATAAGGCAGGAACTGGCGTTGGTAATGGTATTATAGAGGCACATGTGTTCCCTTACTTCTTCGGGACCAGACCTGAACTCTCCATCCATGTAACAATGCAGATCTTCGAGCAACACCCCCGCAGCGTCAACTTTATGTGAATTACAATACGCAATTCCTACATTAGGAAATCGTTTCATCAGGTCCATCATTGTTGCTAAAAATTCCGGTTCGGCATAGTCGTCACTTTCAGCAATCCAGATGTAT
This sequence comes from Flavipsychrobacter stenotrophus, assembly GCA_947379685.1. Lineage (GTDB taxonomy): Bacteria > Bacteroidota > Bacteroidia > Chitinophagales > Chitinophagaceae > Flavipsychrobacter > Flavipsychrobacter stenotropha_B. Next base: position 1,353 of record CANCOG010000378.1, read on the forward strand.
TCGGTGCGGGCAATCGAAATGCCTTTCATCCATTGGCGGAATGGAGTTCCGCTGTTTTTTTCGTTGTAAATGATCTCCCTGAATTTAGGATGTCCTCCGTATTGTTCTACGATGTCCTTGCTGTTATCACTAGAATTATCATCGAGTAAAATGAGTTCAAAGTCTGTGTAGGTTTGGTTCAATATACTATCCAAACGGAGTTTGAGAAACCGTTCGTGATTATAGTTGGGCACTATGACAGTTACATTATTCATAATTCATAAAAAAGCAAAAGGTTATTTGCAGGAGTTATGCATGAATAACTTTTATAACCTATTGGCTTTAGCTATGCAACCAAAATTTAGTTTAAATAATACAGGTATGTCTAACTATAAATCGCCCTGTTGGGATGTAAAATACTCATTAATGAATAAAAAACTAGCATTGGGAGGTGAATTGTGCCGGAATATTTATTTAAATCAGGTAATTATCGAGGTGTAAATTTTTTGATTTATTGGGTAATTGATGTGATTTTTGTTTTTTCGTCATAGTTATTATAAACAGTTATACATACTTATTAATTTAGTTCGAAAAGAATTGACCTTTCGTCCAAAGGAATGCTCATTGAAAACTCATTTAGATACAGTAGAACCGTGTGTCGGGAACCATGCCTATGCGTGGTGTGTCCCTTTGAACTGCGGATCGACGGGATTGATTAATCACAGACCTGCCGGCGTTTCTTACCTGTCCGGGGCATGGGGTACATGTCTCTGGTCAACGCTGCAAACTCTTTCGTGATAAAAAATATCAACTTCTCCCAAGGCATAATTTTTGTGACTTGATGACAGAAGGAGTGTATAGCCATGAAGCGAAAAAACGAACAGGCAAGTTTGCATTTACCGGAGCCGGGTGAAGAACGAAAACTTGAGGGACCTATTGACCTGAGCGACAACAAGGAGATCATTGTCGCCGAAATTATTGAGCTGGCTGCAATTATTGATGATTCAAGACTTACGAACATGAGGGTAGCTATTCTTTCGGAGGACGGATTTGAACAAAGCGAACTGGAACGGCCGCGTGCGGCACTGGAGCAGGCCGGTGCAACGGTGGAAATATTGTCATCGGAAAGCGGTATGATTACGGGATGGGATAAGCATGACTGGGGCATGGAAATTGCCGTAGATAAACTGGTGCACGAGGCGGTAACGAGTGACTATGATGCTTTGGTTCTGCCAGGTGGGGTAATGAACCCTGATAAGCTCAGGATGAATAAGGATGCTGTTCGGTTTGTGAGTGATTTTATACGGTCGGGGAAGCCTGTTGCGGCCATTTGTCACGGGCCACAAACCCTGATTGAAACAGGACTGATAGCAGGGCGTACCATGACGTCTTATCCGTCGTTACAAACAGATTTGAGGAATGCGGGTGTACATTGGGTGGATAGTGACGTTGTACAGGACGGACAATTTATTACCAGCCGCAGGCCGGCTGATTTGAATGCATTCAATGCAGCACTGATTGATGCGTTGCGGAGATAGTAGATGGTGAACTGGAAAAAGTCATTTTTCGGGCATCATTTTCATAGAATCCAGCAAAACACTACTATTTTTTGAGGGCCTTTCTGCTTTACAACCGTGGGACCAGAGCCTGTCGCCTATAAATGCCCATCCCAGCCGGTCTTTTTTATACACTTTGATACTGCTATGGTCATAATGTGAGGTATTAGTTTCAAAGTATACCACGCATACAGTGTTGTTTTGCAAGAACAAAGGTGGCGTCAATAATACATAGTCCGTGATGGAAGGGTTTTGCCACGGCTCATTTGCAAGTAGGCCTGTAGCAGTAGCCAATTTATTTCTCCAATAATTATTGCGTTTCGCGCCGAGGTTGGCTGCCAGATATTGCATGTCTGCGGACGAAAACTTTACGGTGTCAATCCCTCGCGGGCCGACCCAAAAAATATCAGGATCCGCATAGCACACCCACGGCTTTGATTGCGATACGTAATAACTTAAATCGGTCATAAACCCATTTTTAGACTGTGACCAGATATAAGTACTGTCTGTTACCCCAAGCCTGTTTTCCGCCCGAAAGAACGTCAAGAATTCGTTGCACAGGGTAAAGTATTTTTTCGAAAGGTCCTGTGCACCGGCACTGGCAGGAAGGCTGCAAAATAGCAATACTGTGATTAGTGTCTTTTTCATGTATCCGGCAATCCTTATGCTGAGTATCTATACTAAAGTTACCAAAATAATCCAGAGCATTTTTTTCAGGAGGTAGTGTGGCGGTTGTATGAACAGGTGTGTAACAAGGTCTGATGGCATGGTGTCATACAGAAGGTGGATTCCCCGTGTCATTGAACGAAGGTTTTTTGTTGGCGACCGCCGGTTGTTCAACACCTTCGGCGTTGGTGTTTTACGTTCATGTACCGCCGGTTTCACCGGCGGCTATTTTTGTTGAAGCCCTCCGGGCTTCGTTAATTCAATGGAATTACCCTAAAGGATGGAGCGTGCGCAATTGTCCCCGGGCGGAAGGTAGGTTCGCTTCGCTCAGTTGTAATAAAAAGGGTTATTATGGGAAGATTGGGAACGCACCCGGATTGCTTGTATTCAGAACCGAGATTTTTACAGGCTAGGAGAGAAAAAAACAGGCGCACCTGTGAGGATGCGCTGCGGAGGTAGTAATGGCCAACACGGTATTCCCGTGAATCGCTCCTCTGGTGTGTTTTCGATTATTTTTTGACTACCTGCAACCGTGGGCCCAGAGTCTGTCGCCAATAAGCACCCATCCCTGACTATCTTTTTTATACACCCGAAAGCAAATATGGTTATACCCTATGGATTTGTTTTCTATTTCCTTATATACCACACATACCGTATTATTTTGCAAAAACAATGGTGGTGACAATAAAATATAGTCCAGTATGTTAGGGTTTAGCCTTGGCTCTTCGGCAAGAATGCCGGTAGCACCCTCAAATTTATTTCTCCAGGCATCGTCGTGCTTTGCGCTGAGGTTTGTCAACATATAATTCATATCCTCTGCTGAGAACTTCACAGTGTCAGTTACTTGCCTGCCTACAATGGGGAAGAATGATTGATCCTGATAGCACACCCATGGTTTCGATGTCTTTAATACATAAATTATATCTGGTATATTATGCTCGTCTTGTACCGACCAGATGTAGGTACTATCTGTTACCCCTAGCTTGTTATCATCCCGAAAGAACGTCAAGAATTCGTTGCACTGGGTAAAATATTTTTTCGAAAGATCCTGTGCACCGGCACTGCCTGTATGACAACATAATAGCAATAATATGACTAAGGTCTTTTTCATGTATCGGGCAATCCGTATCAATCTTAAAGTTACCAAAATAAACCTCAGTATTTTTCAGGTGGTAGTGAGCTCCGCGTATGAATAGTTGTTTAGCAATGTCTGATGCTATGGTGTCTTGCAGAGGGTGGGCTTTATGGAGATTAAAATAATGTTTAACCGATTTGCGGTTGGAGGTAAAATTGCTGGTACGCCGGGTTGCACCCGGGGCTATTATTATTCAAGCCTTTTCAGGCTTGCTTATATAGGTAGCAGGGCCGATGCACGAGAGCCCTGCGAAGGGCCGAAACTATTTGGAGCCTAAAGAAACCTTAAAGACAGAACAAAAAAACAGGCGCACCTGTGAGGATGCGCCTGTCAAAAACATAGATAGAAACGTTATTAGTTTACCACTGGTAAGAAACCGTATTTTTTGCCGTACTCCATCATCTGGGTGAAGAAGTTATCGGGATATTCAACTTTTACGTCGGTGATGTCGCTGCCATTCATAACAGGAACAAGTTTAGGCTGAATAAAGCCACGGTATGGCTTGATGCCGAGCTTTGTAAAGCGTTCCAGTACTTCTTTGTGCAGGGTAGCATCTACCTTCACGCCGTAATTTTCGACGAGGTTTTTACCGGCCTTGTAGTCGCCTTCAGATTTAATGCG
>CANCOG010000379.1 GCA_947379685.1 Flavipsychrobacter stenotrophus
TCGGGCACCGATCCATTTACTCAAAAATGTTATACAATAATTCATGAACATTTAGACGATGCACAGCTCTCTGTAGAAATGCTTGCAGAATTAATGAATATAAACAGGAGCCATTTTCAAAGGAAGATAAAAGCATTAACCGGCTACTCGCCCTCAGAATTGATCAGGATCATACGTCTGGAAAATGCGAAGGAAATGCTGCTCAAAAAGGCAGGAAACATTACCGAAATAGCGTATTTAACTGGCTTCACCTCCCAGTCCTACTTCACAAAATGCTTTTCCGATCACTTCGGATACCCCCCAAGCCAGCTGCCCGGCAAATAGTTCGGGTGAAAATGAATTTATTAAAAATACACTTGTAATTGATTAAAAGTATGGCTGTTTGCAACAAATTTCCATGTTTTTGCAACATACGTTAATGCCATAGGCCTGTTTGAAATTTACTTTTGCCATGATTAAAAACCATCGTAAAAATTAAAAACGTCAATTACACATGAAAAAGGTTATTGGAATTATCAGCGGCTTAATATTAGTTATTGCGGCAACCATTATGGGACCAGGTTGCAAGAAAAAATCAGATTCAACAACTTCTTCCGGGGCATATGCATTGTCCATTAAGACGGGGGCGCAGACCATAAAGCCGGGTGGAAACCTAGCTTTTGAGGCAGTGCTGGTGGACAAAAATGGCAGTGTGACAACTCCTTCAAATATCACATGGACGGTTAGCGGTGCAGGTGGCACTTCCATTGGCGGTTTTAGCGGTAACACTTTTACCAGTACCGGTACAGGTTATGGCACCGTAACTGCCAGCGTTACAGTAAGCGGCACAACCTATACGGCCTCTACACCTATAGGCATATATACACCAACTGTGTTTGCAGTGGTGCCTTCTGCCGTTATTTGGTCGACTGGCGCAGGCAACATACCACTTACACCTGTTTATATTGGTACAGGCACTACTACTTACACCTATACATCAAGCGATGCATCAGTTGCCTCGGTTGACGGTTCAGGCAGCATTACCTTTAATAAAGCTGGCTCTTGTGTAATAACAGTAACCGCTTCCGGCCTCACCGGAAGCCCGGCCGTAGAAGTACCCGTACTCGTTGTTGGGGCAATAAATACTTCCCTACCCATAGCACGCGTTGAAGTTTCGCCTAACGGGCATGAGATGTTCCGGGGAGACAATTTCACCTTCACAACAAAAGCCTATGATGGTTCAGGAAATGTAAAATCAGGTACCGCGTCATGGGCAATACAAGATCCATCGATAGCTACAATAGACCAGAACGGAAAAGTTACTGCAGTTAGCCTTGGTAAAACTATCGTTACAGCAACGGTAAGCGGTATAACTGGTCAGGCAGAAGTTGACGTATTGCCGGATACTGCCATCATAGTAGCGCCTTTCTGGGCAACCATAGCCCCATCGGGTACAAAACAGCTTGTGGCAACTACTTATAAAGTTGACCACAGCACAATGGCACTGAGTGCGATCGGTAATCCGGCTATCAGCTGGTCCGTGCTTACCTATGGCTTACCTATTTTTGATATTGCTACTGTAAATGGTACAGGCCTTGTCACCATGAGGTCATCGGCTACTTTCGGCCTTTCAACCGTAGTAATGGCACAAAATAGTTCTCCTACAATAGAACCAGGCGTCGCTATGATATTAGTGGGTGCCGCCTGCGATTGTGGTGTAACTACGCCTGCCAATACAGCCAACATTACTGGTGTTCCTGCCACACTGAACCTGAGTATGACAAGCAGCCCAACCTATGCTATACATGCCAACGCGGTCGATGCTTCAGGTAATACCCTGAGCGGTGCTGTCATCAACTACTGCTCCGATAATATTGCAGCCTGCACAGTAGGCAGCGACGGAACCATAGTAGCTTCCGGCATAGGAACCAGTGTCGTTACGGTTTGTGATGGCACTATCCAGAAAACAATCAATGTTACTGTCGCATTTTAAAATTGTGCTGTAGCCACTTGCAGGGAGCTTAGCGCTCAATACGACTGCGCATTCATCCTAAAGTCTTTCTCATCAAACGCCCCGGTCACGATGCTAATAAATGCATCGGCCCGGGGCTTTTGGCGTAAGCAATACAGTTGCGGGAATTGGAAATGTTGGACTGTGAGCGTAAGATTATACTTGGCCTGACACGCTTCTGACCACCCATTGGGAGAAGGAAGCGTCATTCAATTACTTTTCTCTATGCTCCCCGGCGTTCCAAACAATTCGTTAAAACAACAAATTTTTATTGTTTATCAATAAATTCCACTAGCTTTGCACCATCAACTAAAAATTCAATGACTATTACAATTACCACTCAGGAAAAATTAAAAGCACTCTACATTCTGTCCTGGATAATATTCGTAGGCGTATGTATCGAGGCGGGCGGCATTATTACTAATGCATTTTTCACACTCCTGCTCAATCCCGTCGGGGCACGACATTTTTGGCAGGAAGTTGACCTTACCAGCTTGTATAAATATGATCCCAGGTATTTTTTCGTAGAAACGTTACTGATGAGTATTGTTGCAGTAATGAGGGTAGCGATATTTTATCAGATCGTAAAAACCTTGCACGATAAAAAACTAAACCTGTCTCAACCCTTCAACAGAGCAATAGAGCGTTGCATTTTTAAAATAGCCTACATGTCTTTGCTGATCGGTCTGTTCTCCTGGTACGGAGTTAAGTACGCCGTGTGGTTTGTGAAGCAGGGAGTTCAAATGCCCGATGTCCAAACCTTACGCCTGGGCGGAGCAGACGTGTGGTTGTTTATGGGTGTTATACTCTATATTGTTGCACAGATATTTAAGCGAGGAATCGAGATTCAAACAGAAAACGAACTAACCGTATAATTTATGCCGATCATAGTAAATCTTGATGTGATGATGGCCAAACGAAAAATGTCATTAAACGAACTTTCAGAAAAAGTCGGTTTGACATTAGCCAATCTATCCATACTTAAAACCGGCAAAGCAAAAGCCATTAGATTCAGTACATTGGAGACAATTTGCCAGGTCCTGGATTGCCAGCCTGCCGATATTTTAGAATACAAAAAGGAGGATGAATAGCAAGCGACAATACCGGGCTAGCCAATAGACACGAGCGGATCAGGTGCACGCGCGCGTAGCAAACCAATTGAACCTTATAACTGTCGATTTCAAAAAACTCCCTTTGTAACACAATTTTCTAACCATTTTACGTTATAGCAATGTTGCATTTTTTTACCTCAATAATAAAACTGCATTGTGAAAAACATACTCTTCTTTTTAATGCTCTTGTCCATTAAAAGTTTTGGACAACTGACAATTACTCCTGAGGTGGGCGCTGCTCTATGGAAGGCCAGGTTACCTAAGTTCGAAAGTTACAATGGATGTAACGAAAATAATGTTTCTAGTTTAACGCTCCCGGGTTGGAAGGTCGGGGTAATGGCAGACTATCGGCCCGGGAAAAAGTGGGGTATTGAATCTGGCATATATCTGGAAAATGGGGGCTGGCATATCAGAATAATAAACGATGTAGGCGAATACCAGAGTTTAAAAGTAAGGGTAAATTCATTGGATCTACCTGTTCTTGTAACCTATACAATATATGAAGGCCGTACATTGAAAGTCTCTGCTGGTATAGGGGGCTACGCTGATATTCATCTCTTTGGCTCGAAATGGGAAGGGCAGAATTATGGCCCTAACTCTGATCTGGTGTATGAAAAATTAAAGATTGGAAATGGCGACCAAGACCTTGTCCAGCCTTTTGATTTGGGCGCACTTGCCAACCTTCACCTCACTTTTCATCAACTTTCGTCAACTATAGGCTACAAATATGGCATTGCACAACAACTCTCGCATTTTGAGGGTAACCTCATCAGAAATACCGCATTCTGGTTCGCGATCGGCTATGGATTCAAGTTATAGAATTATCCGTACTCTTCGCAATCTATACTTTAAACCGATTCGATTGGCGTATCAGCCTTAACGATCCATAATGCTCCCGGTGGGCCGGATTGCCTTTGCTGGGTGTCCTCGGCGAATACCTTAATTGTAAGTTATAATTGCACCATCCTACGCTGCTTTAAGTACAACACGACACACCCAGAATACCCCAGACTATATTCCCTGCATGGGTGCCCGCGAATACACAAATTAGTAGGCTCGGCCCGGGCATTGTTGATTGCTGCTATCTTACTATCCGGACCATTGTAAAAACCCAATAGGTGCTACCTTTGCCATTGTTAATGCAATTGAACGACAACCTACATCTGGAGATCCTTGGTGAGATCAGGAACATCAGGAAGGACGAAACGCTTTACACGGAAACTAATTTCCAGTTGAGATCACAGGCTATCGACTATCTGGAATTCCATGTCATTGACCGAATTGAAGGGCTTATGTGTGCCGGAAATGAGGTTGATGAACTGCTCCTTTTAAAACAATTGGCTATTGAAGTGCTGACTGATCTGGAAACAGTTAATGCAACGATGTTCGATTTGCTTCGCAAGAAAATTTCGCTGGAAGGCTACCGAGGTAAAGCTTTCACTGACCTGATCGAAGCGCATTTCGATAATGATTTGGCTGGGGTACTTAAACAGGATACCACGGGCTACGACAATCTGGACATGTTTTTAAACGGGCTGCTGAGTAGCCAAACAGCGCCTCGCGAAACGAAAGTTCGAGAACCGGAAATGGTGTTTTACCAAAAAACACCGGCAAGAGTAATTTTTGAATTAATAAGTAAAGCAGAATTTACCCCGCACGATGTATTTTATGATCTTGGGTCAGGCCTGGGCCAGGTGGTCATTTTGGTTAACTTAATGGCTTCGGTGACCTCGATTGGAGTGGAATTTGATCCTGCGTTTTGTAGCTATGCAGAAGCCTGTGTTGCAGGCCTTGATCTGGACAATATGCAGTTCATAAATACAGATGCCCGCTATGCCGACTATTCGTCTGGTACAGTCTTTTTTATGTACACGCCATTCGAAGGTAAAATGCTGGATGATGTACTCCAACGGCTGAGGTCCGAAGCCGGAAAACGAACAATCAAAATATTCACTTACGGACCATGCACACGCGAAGTTGCCAGGCAGCCATGGTTGACCAGAGAAGTTTCAATTACTGACCACCTGGGCGCATTAGGTCAGTTTATTTCTGCTGAAATTTCTTGAAGGCTTGATTACATATTTACTGCATCCCCCTTTTAATACCCTCAAAACCAGGCCGATGCGAGCAGCATTAAGCTCTGCATTTTACAAATGCTGGCTGAGCATGTGGCATGGCAGGTCAAAAAGAAGTCACAG
>CANCOG010000380.1 GCA_947379685.1 Flavipsychrobacter stenotrophus
CGCGCTGCTTGGTATCCAGGGTTACTTTCAGTTTCTGCTTATCCTTGGGTAGCGTGGCTACCGGTTCATCTTCTGGGTAATCATTGAAAAAATCCTTGTTGGTAGAGTATGCAAGGCCATCGGGACGTGAACTTGTTTTCTTAGACATAGACTTAAACTTTTTGTATCCAAAAATCTTAAAAGACAATGATTGTAAATTGTTCTGAATCGGTTGCTCAAAAAAACCTACTCCTTAACTACACTAAAACTCTTTACTTCCCCTTCACTCATCACCTTAATAAAATAAATACCAGCCGCCAGCTTTTCAGCAGGAACCTTTAAAGAACCAATTGCATTTTCAGCTGTCCACAGTACCTTTCCATCAATCGAAAAGAGGGAAACAGAACTGCCAGAAGGTACATTATCTACCTGCCAGAACAACCTTGCAGGGTTGGGGCTGATGCGCAGACTGGCAATATTGTTTTCACTAACACCCAGCAATGACGGATCTTTAGTTATGCCGTTCATCTTATAGAGCAACCAGTAATTCGGGTCAAATACCATGCTCAGCATAGTCTTACTCCAGGTAAAATGAAATTGCTGGGTTGCCTGGTTGTTGAATATCCTTACAGTTGTGTCCCCTGTACCTGAATGCAGCTTGATCTCAATCGGTGTAAGGAACAGCGGAACCGACGTTCCGAAAGAAGGAGTCTGGTCCAGTTGTATCATCACATCGCTGCCGCTCTGGTACCAGCTGGCGGTATAAATAGGGTAGCCCTCACCATATGCCCATTGGTTGAAAAACGTATCGAGGTTCATGCTGTTTACAGTGGTCCCTGCTACGGCTTTGGTGACATCTTTAAAGTCACTGATAGAAGCTGTGCTGTCTTTTTGCTGCTGCTGAAGTGTCTTCAGTGACAGAAAGAAAGTACTGTCATTATTGATAGCGAAACGCAGCATATGCAGTACACAGGCACCTTTGTCATAAGAAAGTCTGGAATCAAAAACTCTAGCCTCACTTGTTGTGTCATTTACATAAATGGCGCCATAGGGTTGGGTTTTTACATTTGTTTGCCGGTCACGCATATCCGCTATTGCACCTGCATGGCTCCTGAAGTGGTCTATAAACAGGTACTCCGAATAGCTTGCGAAACCCTCGTTTATAAAAATATCGGCCCAGGTACCACAGGTCACATTGTCGCCAAACCATTGGTGGCCCAGCTCATGGGCAACTATCGTGCTCTCAAAAAAGCCAAGTGTTGTCATGGTCTGATGTTCCATACCGCCACCCAGTGGGGCCATGCTGTGCCCGTATTTCTCTTTCCAGAACGGATACCTGCCGTAAATGGTGGAAAAATAGTCCATCATCATGCCGGTTGAGTCAATAGTGTTTTTGAAAAACGGCAGGGTAGCGCTGTTATTGTAAAGGTAATTCTGTACAAGCGTGGAGTCCGTGCTGCCGGTGTAATGCATGTAATACGAGTAGTCAGTATAGTTGGCAATCGCCAGTGATACCAGGTAGTAATCAATAGGACTTCTTTCTTTCCATTCATACCGCACATGGTGCGAATCAATTGCAGTCACAGCCGCAAGAATACCGTTACTACCGGCTTTCAGCGAATCAGGGACAGTCAGCCACATATCGATAGAATCAATTTTGTCACGCAGTGATTGTTTGCAAGGCCACCACTCGTAAGCGTGATACGATTCGCTGAGTGTAAAAGTTGCCCTGTTGCTCCAGCTTGGCGACGCGAGACTGTTGATGCCCAGTGCACCAGAAAGAGTCCCGCTCGTTGGAGTCCCATTATAAAATACCTGCGCGGTAAACATAGTATCATGCGGCAAGGCAGGCGACAAGGTTACTGTGCGTACCGAACCCGACGTGCTTACCGTAAGATTAGTACCATTTATAAGCACCGAATCTATTGTGAGCAGCGAGTTAAGCTCAAAAACATAGGCAGAAAGGGACGATGCCGTCACCTTGGCACGGGTAAAAACATTGCCCGACAGGTGCGTTGAGCTATTATCGGCAGCAAGATCGAATTTTACATATTTAACATCGTATTTGTCCTCCGCAACGCTGGCAACAGTGGTTTTTGCAGCCGTACGCCCCTTTGTATGGGCACATTTGTGACCCGATGGCCCTTCCTGGCAATATCCGGTAAAACCGATATGGAGCAGTAAAACAGCGATCGCTGACTTAAGAAAAAGATGCATAGTATATTATAGTAAGTGCCAAAGCTAAGGATTTTTCCCTGTGGGGTGACAAAGCAGCTTGAAAAGTGTGCTTTCGCCTCGGCATAATGAATTTGACGTAAATGCCATCATGGAGGGCACATTCAAAAAATGCTCCCTGCACATTTGGCGTGTAGGGAGCATTTCATTAGCGGGTAAACCGCAACTATTTCTAATTGACCTCGTTGTTAAATTTTTACAGGGGAGATTTTACTGCTTCACAACCTGCCTTACTTCCGTTTTTCCATCATTTGTACGAATCGAAAGAAAGTAATTCCCGTTCGGTAGGCCAGATGTATTCAGGGTTTTGCCCGTGGTTTGCAGTATTTGCTGACCCGCAAGGTTAAAGAGTTCAACAGCAGCGATTTTGGCATTTTCAGATTCCGTTACATTCAAAATTGAACTGAACGGATTCGGATAGACCATTGCAGCATTACCCGTGTTGATCGTATTCACTTCAACCGTGCTGTGATTGGCAAATGCCAGGTCGTCCACCCAAACTGTTGTACCCATGTGTTTTGGGGCTTGCTGATTGGCACACATCACCTGAACCACACAAGTGTCTGGGGTAGCAGTAAGCAAATAAGTCAATGGCACGCTAAATCTCTTGTATACTGAATCATTGATGCCATTGGTAAACAATGCAAATCCTACCGTTTCCCGAACATGCGAAGTAGTATTCCAGCGGCTAAGGGTAGCAACGATGGTGCAGGTGTCTGTTCCGAGGGCGTGATACTTGAAAAAGCCGGTAAGGCTGTCGGGGCGGGAAGTAGTTGCAAATCCCGGAAGAGGGGCACCGGGCACAGGAGGTCCCATTGTCATCGCGCCGCTGTAGGTACTACCGGCAACTGTATCCAGGGTAGAAGTACTTGGGTTAGTGATGGTATCCACTGAACATTGCAATGCCCATGAACCCGTATGCGGCTGGTTAGACTGCTTAACACCCGGGCCACCAGCCCAGCCTGAAGGGCTAAAAAACGGACCTGCTGTTGCCCAGGTTTCAAAACTGTTGTTGGGGATTGTCTGACAAATGGCTTGCTGTGCGCAAAACAGAGCTGCAAATAATAGTAATTTTTTCATGTTATAGAACTGGTTTCTTTTAGTTTCTGATTGTATTAGACGAGACAAACGGGAAAATCCTTCGGGCAGGCGATACCCAATTTTCTGGTACCAATTTTCCCAAAGCCAGAGCAAAGCAGGAAATGATAAAACCCAAAAAAATGCTCCGCCTTTCGACGGAGCATCAGTTATATATGTCTTCTTTTAAGTTGAATTGTTGGAAAACTTAGAGTGCAGCCTTGTAACGGGCAGCAACTACATCCCAGTTAATCACATTCCAGATAGCTTTCAGGTAGTCTGGGCGCTTATTCTGGTATTTCAGGTAGTAAGCATGTTCCCATACATCAATTCCCAAAATTGGGGTTCCCTTTACTTCTGCAATGTCCATTAACGGATTATCCTGGTTAGGTGTAGAGCAAACAGCGAGTTTACCGCCACTTACCAATAACCATGACCAGCCACTTCCGAAACGGGTAGCGCCTGCAGTACTCATTTTTTCAATCAGTGCATCCAGCGAACCAAACGTTTCATTAATAGCAGCTAAAAGGTCGCCGGAAGGCTGAGTGCCAGGAGCGCCTAAAATTTCCCAAAACAGAGAGTGATTGTAATGTCCGCCACCATTGTTGCGTACAGCAGCAGGGTAGGCAGAAATGCCTGCCATTAATTCTTCAAGTGATTTGTTTTCGCCATCTGTTCCAGCCAAAGCCTTGTTCAGGTTATCCACGTAAGCCTGATGATGCTTGTCGTGATGTATTTGCATGGTCAGCGTGTCAATATGTGGTTCCAGCGCATCGTATGCGTAAGGCAATGGTGCTAAAGTGTGTGCCATAATTTTTAAGTTGTTTTAGTTTTATGAATCAAAGTTACTACATGCCTTCAATTAGTGCAATGTAAAAAGTAAATAGCAGTATTGTCGGAAAGTAATAAAACTATGCCAGCGGGGATATTATAAAAATGATATACTCAACTAAATTCCGCTACCTAACAACCCAGATATGGCACTCTTCCAAAGTGCCATATCTATTCTAAAAACCTGACATCATCACCTCGAATAATATATCAGCAACACCATTCCCAACCCCTCTGCGCCCTAAGCCCGGATAAAAAGACACCCCAAAATGAACTTTGCGAAACTTTGCGTCCCCACTTTGCGTTCTCTGCGTGAAACATCAAAAACCCGTCTCGTCTGTGCAACGTGCAACCACAACACCCACCCCAAAATGAATCCCTTTCTCCCTTTATATATACTTTTGTACAAACACCATGTACCCCTAGAAATATGGCAAACAATAGACAAGGCACCTCCACCTGGTTGTATGCACCGGCTTTCGATAGCCTGTTCATACTCTTTCCGCCGTTTGCAGCCCTTATTGCTGTTTTACTCATGCCTGTCAGATTCAGAGCAACAGCCGAAATGCCCGTAATGGGTTGGGTCATATTGGTACTACTTGTCGATGTTGCACACGTCTACAGCACGCTCTTCAATACCTATTTCGATAAGCCACGTTTCCGGCGCCACCGGTTGCTTTACCTCGCTATTCCTGTAGCATGTTACCTTTTTGGCGTGGTGCTGCATCTCATAGATGGAATGCTCTTTTGGCGGGTAATTGCCTACCTCGCCGTGTTTCATTTTATCAGACAGCAGTACGGTTTTATGCGTTTATACAGCAGGAACGATACCGCGGGAAGGTTTCCCAAAATAATAGACGCAATAACCATTTATGCAGCCACCCTTTACCCGCTTATTTACTGGCATAGTACCCCCGGCAGAAATTTTAACTGGTTCATAGAAGGCGATTTTAACCTCCTCCCCAACGAACTGATCAAATCTATTGCAGGTTCACTTTACGTTCTTATCCTTATTCTATACGCAGCCAAAGAACTATGGCAGTATTTCACCACAAAGTCATTCAACCTACCGAAAAACCTCGTAGTGGCAGGCACAGTAGTTTCCTGGTACTGCGGCATAGTGCTGTTCAATGGAGATATGGCCTTTACTGCCCTCAACGT
>CANCOG010000381.1 GCA_947379685.1 Flavipsychrobacter stenotrophus
TCACCGACCGTAAAATTGCAGAGGAAAGCATTAACGAAAGTAAGGCTCAACTGCAACACTTGCTGAAGGGCATGGGCGATGCATTTGTGAGCCTCGACAATAACTGGAAAGCTACCTACGCCAACGATAATGCTCTTGTCATGATGAGAAAGGAGTCGGAGGAGGTTTTAGGTGAATGCTTATGGGATATTTTTCCGGATGTGCTAGGCACTATTTTTGAAAGAGAGCTGAAAAGGGTGATGGATGAAAAAGTCACTACTACGTTCGAAGCCTTATACGATACCTATGGCATGTGGCTGGAGGTCAGAGCCTACCCGCATCAGGAGGGAATAGCGGTCTTTGTTAACGATATATCAGATCGTAAAAAGGCAGAAGATACTATTATCAGCAGTGAGCATAAATTCAGGGCATTAATTGAGAATAGTGCCGATGCAATTTCAATGTTCGATGAGACAGGAGCCATTATTTACCAGAGCCGTTCTGCGGAACGCATTAGCGGATTTTCTATTGATGAAGTGCATGGTGCACAAGCTGCAAGCATGGTACACCCTGAAGATACCGAAAAGGTGCACAGAGTATTTAAGAAGGCGATCTTAAATCCGGGGATTCCCCAGTTCAGCGCTCACCGGATAAAGCATAAAACTCAGGGATGGATACATGTAGAAGGGACGCTGAATAATTTGTTGCATGATGAAAATGTTAAGGCTGTAGTTTCCAACTTTCGCGATATTACGGAAAGGAAGGAGGCTGAGCTTAAAATTGTTCATGCCAACAGGTTGTATGCTTTTATCAGCAACATTAATCAAACCATTGTTCACGTTCGTGATGAGCAAACTGTATTTAAAGAAGCTTGCCGGATTGCAGTAGATTTTGGTAAATTCAGTATGGCATGGATAGGTATGATAGACCAGACCAGTGAAACGATCAGCCTTTTAGAACAATCGGGAATGCCCCGCGAGGACATAAAGTTGTTCACAAACGCGTACTACGAAAAAAATGGCCCCGTGGCGCAGGTTTTGGCCAGTGGCAGCTATTACATATGTAACAACATTCAGAAGGATTTTGAGCTGGAGAGCTGGAAGCCATACAGCATACAACGTAAGTTGAACTCAGAGATGGTATTACCCATAAAGAAATCGGGTGAGGTAATTGGTACGTTTAATCTGTATTCTACTGAGGTCAATTTCTTTAATGAACAGGAAATTAATCTTTTAGTTGAGGCTGCCGGAGATATTTCCTTTGCACTCGATGTGTTTGAAAAAGACAAACTCCGCCGGGAAGCTGAGGAAAACCTGGAAAAGAATGAATTCAGGTTAAATGAAGCTCAGCAAATCGCTCATTTGGGAAACTGGGAGATCGACTTTACCACCGGAAAGGATACCTGGAGTGATGAAGCCTGTCGGATTCTGGGCTATGTACCAGGAGAAGAGATGCCATCATTTGAATCATTTCTGGCACAGATCCACCCGGACGATATGGCTTTTGTAAAGAAAGTGATTCGGGATTCGGAACGGGAAACAAAGAACGCAGCCTTTACGCACAGGATTCTGAGGAAAGACGGCGAGATCCGTCATATTTATTCCGAAAGTAAGTTTGAGTACGATGAGCATGGCCGGACCGAACGTCTGCATGGCATTATACACGATGTAACTGCTTCAAAAATTGCAGAGGAAAATCTGGCCCAATCAGAAGCGAATCTTCGGCTGATCATGGATCTAATACCACAGTCCATTTTTGCGCGCAATATAAAGGGTGAGTACCTGTTTGTTAATAACTGCTTCGCAGCTTATTACGGACTTACCCCACAAGACATCATCAACAAGAGTGTATTTGACATTGCCCCTGTAAAAGAGGAATCGGAAGTATTGCTGCACCAGGACAGTGAAGTGATCAACAGTGGTAAAACCATTGTATTCCCCGAGATTTCCTTTACAGATCATACAGGAGTAAAACGCTATTTCCATTCCGTAAAAGTTCCTTATATGCCAGCGGGGCAGCAAGAGAAAGCTGTATTGGGTATTGCAATAGATGTTACCAATGAGAAACTCGCAGAAACGGAACGGACTAAGATGATAGGGGAGATTGTGCAAAGGAATAAGGATCTGGAACAGTTTTCTTATATCATCTCCCATAATTTGAGATCGCCTGTGGCCAATATTATTGGTATTACCGGCCTGCTTGAAGATGGAGTCATTGAGCGCGAAGAGGAAAAGGACCTTATGGTTGAGTTATCTAATTCGGCACAAAAATTAGACGGCGTAATAAAGGACATAAATACAGTATTACAAGTAAAGCATGAGGTAGGGGAGAAGCGCGAAATTGTGCACCTGAGTGAACTAGCCGAAGACATAGAGGGTAATCTGGAGAAAATAGTTCGACGTGAAAAAGCTAAGATCACTTACGATTTCTCGGCAATGGAAGAGATTTTTGTTTTTAAAAGCTACCTCTACAGTATTTTCTACAATCTGGTTACCAACAGCCTTAAATACAGGCAACCCGAACATGCTCCGGTTATTAGCATCAGCAGCTTTAAGACCGGCAATAAATACGGCTTGATATTCAAGGACAACGGCCTGGGCATTGACCTAGAGAAAAAGAAGGACCAGGTTTTTGGTTTGTACAAACGTTTCCATTTTCATGTGGAAGGTAAGGGTATGGGTTTGTACATGGTAAAAATGCAGGTAGAGACGCTCGGCGGTAAGGTAACCATACACAGCGAGGTGAACAAAGGCACCGAGTTTAGGATAGAATTTGAAACAGCTGATTAGGCTAAATTAAGTAAATAGTCGATAGTCGATAGTCGATAGTCGTAAGTCGTAAGTTGTAAGTCGATAGTCGTAAGTCAATAGTTGTAACTCGCTGATTGGGTCTTTGCCCTTTGGGGACTTTGCCGCATCTGTAGAGTAAGTTAGATTATCGTGGTATTGCTAATGCCGCTCCAAAACAAGTAAATAGAATACCCCAAAGCCCTTGAATTTCAGGGGCTTTTAATATTATTTTCAGTTTGTTGTACCTCTGTCCGGGCAGAGGCTATACCTTTCGCCGGGCACTGCCGCATCGGATGTAGGCGTTAGCCCCTCGTTGTAAATGTAAGGTAGGTCAGGTTCAAAGCACATAAATAGAAATACCAAAAGCCCCTGAATTTCAGGGGCTTTTAATAATATTGTCAGTTTGTTGTTACACTTTGAAGTGAGAGAACGCCTTGTTGGCTTCAGCCATACGGTGCGTATCTTCTTTCTTTTTGTATGCACCACCTTCACCCTTTGCTGCTGCAATTATTTCATTTGCAAGCTTGTCAGCTATAGTCTTACCGTTCCTGTCGCGAGAATAGCGGATGAGCCATTTCATGCTTAAAGAGATCTTACGGTCAGGCCTTACTTCAGAAGGAATCTGGAAGGTAGCACCACCAATACGGCGGCTACGAACCTCAACAGCAGGAGTAACGTTAGTAAGTGCGCGTTTCCACACTTCATAACCCTCTTCGCTGGTGATTTTTGTTACTTTATCAAGCGCATCATAAAATGCACTGAGTACAACTGTTTTGTTGCCACCCCACATGAGGCAGTTCACAAAACGAGTTACTTGTTTGTCGTTGAATTTAGGATCCGGAGCTAACGGGAGCTTTTTGGCCTGTGCCTTTCTCATTGCCTGGCTTTACTTTATTATTAATGAATTTAATTGAGTTTATTTCTTGCCTGCTGGTTTAGCGCCGGCTTTTGCACCGCCCTTAACCTTTTCCTTCTTGGTACCGTACTTAGAACGGCTCTTCTTACGGTCTTTTACACCGGCAGTATCGAGCGCACCACGAACAATGTGGTAACGAACACCCGGAAGATCCTTAACACGGCCTCCGCGAATCAGCACGATTGAGTGCTCCTGCAGATTATGGCCTTCACCTGGTATATAGGCTATCACCTCCAGTTTGTTGGTCAAACGAACCTTTGCTACTTTACGAAGTGCAGAGTTTGGTTTCTTGGGGGTAGTAGTGTATACGCGGGTACAAACACCACGGCGTTGAGGACATGCATCCAAAGCGCGGCTTTTCGATTTCGTCCGCATTATTTCGCGGCCCTTGCGTACTAGTTGTTGTATGGTTGGCATTGTTAGCTTTAAGTAAAAAATTAAAACGGAGTGCAAAGGTAAGGAATAAATTTAAAAACAATCACAAAAAACAGAAAAAATATTATTTTCTTCTGCTAATTTGTTCAAAAAGACCGTAAACCGGGCATTTCGTTGTCATTTTCTTACTCTATATTTTGCTTTTGTTTAATAAATTAGTGCTTTTCAGGGCACAAAAGTAAGGAAAAGTTTGCTATTAAGTTTCGTGCGAGGTAAAAAAGATTTCAATTGCTGATTCCTTGAAGTACAGAGAAAAGAATTGAACTTTCAGTCAGCCACCCCAAACCAGTCATATTTTTCATGGGACTGCCCAAATCACTGTTAATTCAGACTCGGCCATTTCCTTACGCCAATGCTGCCGCAAATCCTTCCGCAAAAGTGAAATCATTCAGGCTGAATTGAGTTGCATATGTCTCGTCATGTTCGAGGTTGCGGAACGATGTTTTTTGGCCCTCTGTAAGCAGGTCTTCGGCGATAGCTCCTATAGCGTAAGGTGCGGTATTTCGCTTGCCCGTAGCTCCGTAATCGCCATGGCCAAAGTAAAAGTGCGGGTAGAGGTGATTGACAGCATGTACACAGCCATGCACCAGCGAATTGCAGATGCTTGTAATAGGCCTGTCGAGTTGCCACACGTTCAGGTGTATAATATTGGGGTGATCAGGGTCGTCGTAGCCATCAATATTTTTTACCGGGCTTATGGCGTAGTAAAGCTCAACTTCCATTTTCAGGGCGGCACTCCGCATCAGTTCAGCAATATCTTCGGGGCTGATATCTGCCAGGTCGAAGCCGGGGTGCCGGGCAATGTTTCTGTAGAATGTTTCGTTTCGCAAAAGGCGGTTGGTCATGGCAACTGCTTCCTCCATAAATGGCCTGATGCCGGAATAATTAATGCTGATAGACTGGCTGTTCATAAAATCTATTTTTGCGGGTTTGGTGTTGGGAAACCACAAAATAGTGGCACCGGGTATATCGTTAAAGTGTTTTATTGTTTCCTGTCACAAAGTTTGGACGTGATCATTTATGAAACAAGGGTAAAAACACCCGATTGCAGGGGGGTATTTTTCACGTATTGACTAATTTGGAAATTGCAGGGAGACTGGATTAATTTTACCGTTCATCCACAAACCATCAACATGAACATCAGAAAACTCCCATTGAATGC
>CANCOG010000382.1 GCA_947379685.1 Flavipsychrobacter stenotrophus
TTTTCCAGTGAAAATGTGGAACAGATACCCCGGAGTAAGTTGCCGTGAAATGAACATAAACTCCTGAACATACTGTATCGCCCGACGCGTTAGCAATATGAATACTGGCACTACCCGACTGCGCACTACTGCTTGTAGCGTATAAAAAAGGGAAAATAAACAACAGAATACAGTATAATATTCTCATATGGATTGTCATTGTTAACCAAAAATAAGGATTTTATTTAGGAATGCAAATAAAAAAGCATGTTTTTTTAGTATATTTCTATTGTTGAGCTTGATTTGTAGCCTGTTTTAGTATTATATTGCAAAAATACCTGATTTTTTGAGAGAGCTTGAATCATGATAACCCGAAATTGCGATGCCGCTTTAATTGTTATTTTAAATCAGCATATATCAATAAAATCCAGGCTCGCGCAACAGGTGAAAAATAAAACGGGCGCCGATGCCAGTGACATCAGCGCCCGTTTTATAAAACAAATGACATTTATTGAACCATGATTTTTTCAGTGTAGGTTTTACTGCTGGTCATTACTTTTATGATATAAACACCTACCGGAACCCCGCTCATATCTATTTCAAAATTTTTCTCTGATGTGGCCTTTGTAAACAGTACTTTGCCACTCACATCAGTTATCAAAATAGTAGCATCTCCTGTTCCACCTGTGATTGCTACATTAAGTGTACCGCTGGTAGGGTTAGGATAAAGCTTTAAGCCTTCGTCTGTCGCTGCACCAATGGGTTCAGCCCCACGAAACGCCGTAACTGTAATGGCATGCCTGGCTATACTTGTGCCACAAGCGTTCGTCGCACGGTAGAAAATGGTATCTAACCCTACCGACCGGCCGCGAACCAGACCAGCTGAATTTACTGTAGCAACAGAAGTAGTTAAACTACTCCAAATACCACCACTACCTGATGTTGATAAGGTTATGGTTGAACCGTTTACTACCGATGCCGGCCCTGATATCGTACCGGCGTCAGGCAACGCCAAAACTAAAACTGTCCTGGTTACAGTACTTGTTAAACCACAACTATTGGTAACAGAATAGGATATTGTTGCATAACCCGGGCTAACAGCGAATAAACCGCCGGTAGAAGAAACTGAAGCAACTGAAGCCGAAGAGGTGGTCCAGCTGCCACCCGCAGTGGCATCTGCCAGTGTGCGTGTACTTCCCACACAAAACGGAATTGAATATCCTGAAATACCAGCAACTGACGGAGGACATGTTACTGAAAATGGCCACCTGGCAGATGCGCTGCCACATGCGTTAGTGACAGTGTAATAGATAGTATCCTTACCTGAGGCAATCGCAGTAACTGTACCGTCTGAAACGGTGGCAATAGCAGTGTTGGTGCTGGTCCATGTGCCACCGGCCGTAGGGTGAACAAGTGTAAATGTGCCGCCGGGACAAATATTTGAAACCGCACTGCCGCCGCTAAACCCTGGGATAGCACCCGGTACCAAAACGTTAATGGTGTAACCTGCCTGATTCCAGCAACCATATGAGTTGGACACTCTGTAATTCAAAATGCCGGCACCACCACGAACGCCGGTCACGTTACCTGCGCTTGTGTATGTTATAGCTCCACTGCCCGTACCGCTCCAAATGCCACCAGAAGGAATGCCTGCCAGCGTTATTGAAGAACCAACACAAATTTCTGAAGTGCCACTTACATAAGGCATCGCTGGAATCGGATTTACAGTTACCCGAATTTCTGTAGTGTCGGAACCAGAACTGTCACTAACGCTGACTGTAAATGAATCTATACCCACAAAGCCCGAAGCAGGAGTATAACTCAACCCAACCGGGGTAGTTACGCCACCAGTTGTTACTGTAGTATAGGCCGCTACCGCTGTACCATGAACCGGTGCGGATATCAGGGTCCAGGTTAGGGTTGTACTAGCGCCTGTAGCAACAACCTTCAGATACGGGTTTATTGAAGAGGTTACCCAATTGTTACAGACTGAGATATTCTGTACTTGCCCTCCTGCAAAAAGGCCCAGGGGATGATTATGAAATACTGCAACCGTATTATTAGCGCTGGCAACTGCCAGTTCAGGTTTCATATCACCATCCAGGTCACCGATAGCCACATCGTATCCGTTTACGCCGGTGACAATATCTGTACGCCCCAGTGAACCAGAGGATATACTGCCAGCCGAACAGTTGTTTCTGAAAAGAGTAACACGGCTGGGAGTTCCTGAATGGAGGTAATTTCCGGTTCCAACAGCAATATCAGGTTTGCCGTCTCCATTCAAATCGCCTATTGCCACAGAATAGGGGCTCAAACCGGTACTGAAATCCACCTTTGAAGCAAACGACCCGGATGAAATGCTGCCTGCCGAGCTGGTATTACGAAAGACAGATATTGATTCACTGCCCAAACCAAAATCACTATTACCCACTACTATCTCTGGCTTTCCGTCACCATCCAAATCTCCTATTGCCACTGCAAGAGGACCAGTTCCTGCTGTAAAGTCAACATTGGTAGCAAAGGATCCTGAGGATATACTTCCGCTTGTAGCTGTATTGCGCAAAACAGAAACATAGCCGGTGGTTCGGGAGCCCGATGATACATTATTATTATCAGCTACTACGAGGTCGGGTTTACCGTCCATATCAACATCTCCTATTGCAATAGCATATGGGATAGATCCGGTGCCGAAGTCTACTTTAGTCGCAAATGACCCTGAAGTAAGACCTGTGCCTGATACCGTGTTTCGGAACACTGATACTGAATTGGCACTACTATTGGTTACAGCAATATCTGGTTTTCCGTCTCCATCAAGGTCGCCAATAGCCACGCCCACGGGACGACCTGCAGCGCCAAAATCAACCCTTGTTGTAAATGAACTGCCGGTAATACTACCTGCACTGCAGTTATTCTGAAAAACAGAAATTGACCCGCTGGCTGAGCTGTATGTATTGGATACAACTATTTCAGGTTTTCCATCGCCGTTCACATCTCCGATTGCAACTTTCGATGGGCCATAAGGTGTGGTAAAATCGACTTTTGTACTAAACGAACCCAAGGTTATGCTCCCTGTACTACTCGTGTTCCGGAAAACAGAAATACTGTTACTGTTTGCGTTAACTACCACCATGTCCGCCTTTCCATCTCCGTCAAGGTCGCCAATAGCCACACCATATGGGTCAGAAAGAGAACTTGTGCCTGCCGTGAAACCAACTGGCGCGTCAAAATTGATGCCTCCTGAAAACGGGCTGCCATCAAAAACAGGTAAAAACAAGTCTGAAGCGAAGCCGGTAAGTTGCGTAGCAGTATTCAGCACAGAAACGTAATTGTAAGTTGCACCTATTGGTACTGTGACAGTCAAAGACGTTCCGGTTACGGCTGTAACTGCGGCTCTGGTTGCGCCAAAGAAAACCACATTATTAGCTGCTGTGGTTGCAAAGTTAGATCCGGTAATTGTAATAGAATTTCCAGGAGTCCCGCTAAGCCCGCTCAATGCAGAAATAACCGGTTGAGCAATGCAGTGATTAAACAATAAAAATACAGTCGCCAACGCGGAGGGACCATATTTGAAAAAAGCCGTTGCTTTACCGTTCCGGCCGAAGCGAATTGCTGGTTTGTTCTGCATATAATTTCGATTTAAGTTATTGCGAATATTGCAATGCAAACCTACTTCGGTAAAATATGCAGGCTAATGACGTGAGTTAGTGGGTATTATGATTATCGTCATTAATCGATGAGCCCCAATTTTCACTATCAGAACTCGTTCTAAGTAGATCTTTAGCTACGGCTGGTATGGTTGGCTAATGATGGCTTTCGGAACTGACCGGCGAATTGGAGCAACTTATCAGTTGCGCCCAACAACTGCGGTCATGAGACCGCAAACCGTGCCGGCCGGAGTCAAAGACATCGCCGAACTGTTTTCAGGGATAGAACAAATCTCAGCTCCCAAAACCAAACAAGGGCCTATTCATTTAATGGCCTTCCCCCCAATATATTGAAAACTGTTTGGCCCGGCAACACACGATAAACGGGGATATTTATGGCATATCTATCACACAGGGTTTTAACGGCCGAGTCAATTTCATTAGTGTCGTAACGAGATGAGAAGTGCCCCAATATCAGCTTCCCGATATTCAACTGGCTCACCATTTCCATTACCTCATGCAAGCGGCTGTGCTTATTTATCCGCTCTAACCCGCTAAGCTCTTCGTCTAGAAATGTGGCTTCATGGATCAGCACTTCGCAGTTATTCCAGCGGTCAAAATCTTCAACCGGGGTATCGCCGGAATAACCAAGCAGTGTTGTGCGCACTTCAGTATTAATGAAGGCCTGGCCATGCTCTACTGTCAGTCGTCTGAGCTCGGGGCCGCTAAGTCCGGCAAATTCCGGTTTCAGTTTTTTGCGCACCTGCACCAGTTTATACCCGCAACTCTTAAAAATACCCTCGGGCGATGGCACATGTCCATTCTTTATAGCCTTAACCAGTATGTCATTCCGCAGCCATATTTCCTCCCCTGGCTGCAATGGCAACCATTGTGTTCCTGTCACATGCGGATCGAATCGGCGGGAAAATTCTTCCAAGGCCGGGAAAGAGCCACAGTTAGCAGGATAATAGATAAAGGGCATTCCGGGCCTCGCATTCAGCTGGCTGAACTGTAACAAACCGGTGAGGTGATCCCTGTCGGCATGAGAGATAAAGGCATGGCTCACCTTCCTGCTTTTCTGCATCAGCGACGCCATCATACCATCCCCTGCATCAAACAGCAGCCCGAATTCCTCTATAAAATACCAGGTAGAGAACAACGCAGTGGAATGACCTGAAATCGTAAGTTGCATACAATTCGTGTTAGAACCAAATATACCAATATGATTGCAATGACTGGCGGGTAATTACGGTAATTCTCTGGTAAAGGGTCAATGAAATTAACCGTTATTTCCGTCTGGCGTGAGGTTTGAGGCGTGGCAATGTGCTGTTGCCAACTCGTGCCTAGCTAGTTTCCGCGGTTTATAACCCGTCTCCACTCCCCCAGATTTTTCGGCAGTCGGAGACTGCTACCCACCAGGACGTAGTCGGAGACTAAGGACAACTGGGGACTGTTATTTATATTTTTTAAACCAGGAACGATAAACCTTAGAAAAATCAATGTCGCATATTTCGTAGCTATAATAGTGGTTTAGGTTGTAAAAAATCTTGTAGTTTTTTCCATGGAACAGAATCAAAATT
>CANCOG010000383.1 GCA_947379685.1 Flavipsychrobacter stenotrophus
GTTGGGCAGACCCGCACAACTGCAATTCGGGGCAATGCCATAGAGTTTGGTTTGTGTTACCGGTTTTTTAAGGGGAAGTAAGGCAGTGTCGTTCATTTGATGGTTCGCGCCAAGACGCAAAGGTGCAACGCCCTATTTTTTAATGAAAAGGTTTGACGGATTTGAAGCCGCAAAGAAATTCCCGGCCAGTTTAATGATATAGGGAGCACAAAACGCACTTCATGAATCTTGAAGTAACGCTAGATTTATAGTATGATGCTAACTTACCGTTTTAGGTGATCAACAAGGAATTTGTCAACCATCAACCGGTATAAAGCATAGCCCATCAGCGCAGCATAGCAGCCGTAAATTATCCTGAGTGTTTTTTTGTATTGGTCGTTCTCGGCCTTTATCTCGGTGAGTGTATTTATTTTGTTGATGACCTGTTCCATCCGCGAAAATGAAGTTTCGCCCTTTATCACATAGTCTTTCGCGCCATACTTCATGCTCTCGATGGCCACCTCGATACGGTCCTGCCCGGAAAGCATGATCACATTGATATTCTTATTTGTTTCCCGTATTTGTTTCAGGATATCGACACCGTTTTTTGCATTTGGGAGATGGGCGTTTAAATGGTAGTCTAAAATTACGATGTGAGGGTTAAGTCCAAGGTCCTTAATTGCACCTTCGCCTGTGTCGTAAGATTTGAATTTATATTTGAAGCGCTCAGAAAGGTGATCTTTGAGCATTTCACTCTGAATTGGTTCGTCATCGACGAGGAAAATATATTGTGTACTCTGATCTGCAGCCATATTACAAACTCTTTTTCACCTCAGGTTTAGGTGCAAAGTTACTGATAAATCCTATATCACCGCCAGTATCCGGTTTTTTCTAACTATTGGTTAATTTTAATTTGCCAGGGTTACCTGTAAAGGAAACCCTGAAGTCAACCCCGAAATATTACGTAAAAGCATTTGTGAACTTACCCGCGTTTAGATTTGGCTCAAAAGTTCAATGCCTGTGAAATTATTAACGAATGAAACGCCAAAATGGATTTTAGATTGTAGTATAAAATTGTATTGCATTTCCCAATTGTGTTATAGAATGGTAGTCAGCATTTCGCATCCGGAATATCGCCTATCTTTGAAGTATCTAAGAATTGATTTTCATGCAACAAAACAGTTTGCTATATAATATTGTACTTGTTTTACGATTAGCACTATATCCGTTTACGCTTATTTATGGTGCCTTAATGTGGTTACGTAACAGGCTGTACGATATTAAGTTCTTTAATTCTATCAGTTTTAGCGTACCAATCATATCTGTAGGGAATCTGTCAACCGGTGGTACTGGTAAAACGCCGCACATTGAATACCTGCTCGATCTGTTGCAATACCAATACAGGGTAGCTACCATGAGCAGGGGGTACAAACGATATTCAAAGGGGTTCATTATTGCCGACGAAAACGCCAATGCACTGCGCATAGGCGATGAACCCATGCAGTTTTTTATGAAATACCCCGAAGTAGTAGTTTGTGTGGCTGAAGAAAGGCTGATTGGGATTCCTGCCTTGCTGCAGCGCAGGCCGGGTATTGAAGTAATTCTACTTGACGACGCATACCAGCACAGGTCGGTAAAAGCGGGGTTGAATATTTTAATCACCGACTATGCGCACCCATTTTACAAAGATCATATATTGCCTTTTGGTAACCTTAGAGAAAGCAGAGGTGCATCAAAGAGGGCAAACATAATTATTGTATCTAAATGTCCGTTATCGCTTGGGGCTGATGAGGCAGGGCAGATCAGGAAAAATATAGCTGCATTGCCCAGCCAGCATGTGTTCTTTACTGGCATAGAATATGGCACGCCTTACAACTTTTTTACGGGGCAGGAAGAGGATCTTTCGGGAACACACGCAATTATGGTTGTTGGTATTGCCCGTCCCGAGCCGCTGATCGCTTACGTTAAGGGCAAAGCGGCTGATGTGCACGTGCTTACTTATAAAGATCATCATTACTTTGTGTCCACCGACATGGAGGAAATAAAGGCCGCCCACGACAATTGGCAGGTTGGACCGAAAGTGATCGTAACAACAGAAAAAGATGCTGCCCGCCTTCAACTACACCACGAAAAACTGGCAGAGTGGGGTATTACAGTAGTAGTTATGCCTGTTAAAGTTAAGGTGCTACTCAACCAGGGCAGTGAATTTGACTACCTGGTTCATAAATATGTGGAGCGGGAAATAGAAGAGAATAGCGAGATTTACTCGTAATCTAACAAAACCAGAATAGTATGTTGTTTCTTTCGCAGATCAAAACACCGGTAGGCATTATGCGCATGGGGGCGTCCGATGCAGGCATTTGTCTGTTCGATTTCGAATATCGAAGGAGTATCGACACTATTATGAAGCGGATAGAGTCGTCAGTAGGAACAACATTTACAGAAGGGGATCATCCCCATTTTGAAATCTTGAAAGAGCAGTCCGCCCGATATTTCGAAGGAACATTAAAGGAATTTGATCTTCCATTGCATCTGGTGGGCACTCCGTTTCAGGTGAGTGTGTGGCGTGGACTGGAGCAAATTCCTTATGGCGAAACAAGGTCTTATAAACAACAATCCATATTTCTGGGTAATGAAAAGGCGATAAGGGCAGTGGCCAGTGCCAATGGAGAAAATGGCCTGGCGATCATAATTCCCTGTCACCGTGTCATAGGTACCAATGGTAGTCTCGTCGGTTACGGCGGTGGGCTGCAACGAAAAAAATGGCTGCTGGAGCATGAACGGAAAAACTCCGGAAAAACCGGACAGATAAATTTATTTGATTAATATTTTATGCGTTAATTATTTAGTGCGTGTTTGCAGTTTAGGTTTCCGGTATCGCTCAAACTTTATTTGCTAAAAGTTAAATATATTAGCCTGCTCAGTTGCTTACAGCTATTTATTACAAACAACTACACAATTTTTTCTTTTATTTTTAGCTGACAGGAATATTTGGTACAGTTTTTGCTGTATGTAAATTAGTTTGTTGAAACCCTTTTAGTTTCTATTTTTTATTTCTTAACTTTGTCCAAACTATTTTTTATGACAGTGAAGTCTTTTTTAGTTACCTCAACCCTGGCCCTAACTTGTATTGCAATGTTTTCGCTGCACTCGTGCACCAAGCTGGCGAAGAATTTACAATACGATCTGGATATGCAGACGGCTTCTGTTGATATTGTTCTTCCCCCTTGCTTCGATACCACGGTAACAGCGACAGGTACTCAGGCAAATTATTACAACATTGATTCATTTATTAAGAAGTACACAGGTGGTGTTTTGGGTGTTACCAATATCACCAGTGCTAAGATCAAGACTTGTTCGCTCACTATCTTGAATCCAAACACAGCGCTGGGCATTGACTTTGGTAATTTTAAATCTATCAATGCGTCATTTTATACAAATGGCTACACTACCCCGTATACAGTAAATATTCCTAACAACCCAGCTACATCATCTGATGTACTCAATCTTCCGGTTGATACCACAGCTGAATTAAAAAATTATCTAATCAACGGGAATCAGTTTACCTATACTCTTGGTGGCAAATTACGCAGGCCAACTGAAGATTCGATCCACTGCCATGTTGAATTTACATTCAAGATGCACGTTCAGGGATAATCTGAAATAATATTTTTTGCCAATAACAAAACCCCGTCTCTTACGGGGTTTTGTTATGAATAGCAGTTTTATATAACATTTTCATTTCACAGGAATGCGCATACTTATTACGAACATAAAGCAACTTTGCCAGGTAGAACAAGGTGATGCAAACATAAAACGTGTCTCAGGGGCTGAGATGGCCGAACTGCCGTCAATAGCTGATGCCTGGCTGATGATAGAAAATGAGTTGATCCATAGTTTTGGCCCGATGGGCACTCTGCCCGCAGCAAATGCCGATAAGACGATCGATGCAACGGGTAAACTGGTACTCCCTGCATGGTGCGATTCGCATACTCACCTGGTTTTCGCTGCGCCCCGTGAGACAGAATTTGTTGACCGTATTAAGGGATTGAGCTACGAAGAAATTGCGCGTCGAGGTGGTGGAATACTCAATTCTGCCAGAAAGCTCAATGCAATGTGTGAGGACGAATTGTTTGACCAAAGTCTTGAACGCTTGCATGCAGTAATCAAAACCGGTACGGGGGCTATTGAGATCAAAAGTGGTTACGGTCTGTGCGAAGAAGGGGAACTGAAGATGTTACGCGTTATCAGGAGGTTGAAGGGGCAAGGACCAGCCACAATAAAGGCATCATTGCTGGCTGCTCACGCTTATCCTTTGGAATACAGGGAAAACAAAGAAGGATACATTCAGTTGATTATCAATAAAATACTACCCCGGGTTGCTGGCGAAGGATTAGCTGATTATATGGATGTTTTTTGTGAACAAGGTTTTTTTGGCGTGCGGGAAACTGAACGACTATTGGAAGCAGGCTGGAAGTATGGCCTGAAACCCAAGATCCATGCCAATCAGTTACACTATTCAGGTGGGGTACAGGTTGGAGTTAAACACAATGCGCTGAGTGTAGATCACCTGGAGTGTGTTGGCGATGCAGAAATCGAAGCCTTAAAAGGCAGCAACACTATGCCCGTACTACTGCCCGGTGCCGCATTCTTCCTGGGTATTCAATACCAGCCTGCCAGAAAGATCATTGATGCTGGTTTGCCAGTTTGCCTCGCAACGGACTATAATCCGGGGTCCTGCCCCTCTGGGAACGTCCCCTTGCTCATCTCAATTGCCTGCACGCAGCTCAAAATGACACCTGAAGAAGCCATAAATGCAGTTACCATAAATGGTGCAGCGGCCATGGAACTGGAACAAAGTATTGGAACTATTGCTGTAGGTAAGAAAGCTAATATCTTCATTACCAATAAAATACCATCTTTTGACTATATACCTTATGACTATGGTAACAACCCGGTTGAAACGGTGATACTAAATGGGAAGTTGATTTAATTGCTCAACACTTAATTTTTGAAAATTTTATAGGGGCTTCGCTTGGTAACGAAGCTAATCAGCGACTAGCTCAAGTGGAGTTTTTACCGCTTTTTGAAACTGTCTAATATTTTTGCAAACCATAGTCTACAATATGAAGAAAATTCTGATTTTAATTTCCTCTTTTCTTATTTGCCAAAGCAGCAAAGCTCAGCTTACACTTGAACATTCCTACGCTAC
>CANCOG010000384.1 GCA_947379685.1 Flavipsychrobacter stenotrophus
CAGCTATGTCCAAAAGTTTATTAAACTTTGACAATAGCAAAGTCCAACTCCATGAAATCCAGACTTTTCATCTTCTTATTCGTTTTTTGCTGCGCCCACATGGCGCAGGCACAGCATGACAACATGAATATGCATAAGCCGAAGCATAAGTCGGGCAGCAAAAGCAATGATGATGATGGAGACGATGAAGAAGGGGGCGAATCAGGGACTTTCAAATTAAGTGAGTCGTTTAAACTAAAATCCTTTGAAATGAAGCTTAAGGGTATGACCAGTGGTTATTCCCTTAACTTGCCCATGTCACGTGACGGGTCAGGAACATCCTGGGCACCCGATGCCAATCCGATGTATGGTTATATGATACAATCAGGGCGGTGGCTGTTTACTGTTCATGGCGACCTGTTTGCAAGGTATAACAGGCAGGATATTACCCAGGCAGGAAGTCGTGGTGCGGAAAAATGGGATGCACCAAGTATGGTCATGGCCATGGGGCAACGTAAAATTGGCAAACGAGGCCTATTCCATTTTACGACCATGTTTTCGGCAGACGCTTTTATTGCAGGTGGAAACGGGTATCCTTTATTATTTCAAACCGGCGAAAGTTGGGAGGGCAAGCCATTGGTGGACCGCCAGCATCCACACGACCTATTTTCAGAACTATCCGTAAATTATACTTACGCGTTTTCGGAAAAAGCAGACATTTCCCTTTATGCTGGCTACCCGGGGGCACCTGCTCTTGGCCCGTCTGCTTTTATGCACCGGATCTCAGGCAATTTCAATCCCGATGCACCGTTGGGGCATCATTGGGAGGACGGAACACATATAGCATTTGGTGTGGGTACTCTTGGGTTTCGCTATAATCAGCTCAAACTCGAATTTTCTTCATTCACTGGTCGGGAGCCTGATGAAATTCGTTACGACTTTGATCCGCCACTTTTTGACTCATGGAGCAGCCGATTGTCGTTTAACCCAGACCCACATGTTTCTCTGCAGGTTTCCCATGGTTTCATCAAGAGTCCCGAAATGCTCAACCCGTTGGAGAATATCAACAGAACAACTGCATCTGCAACTTTTGCCTTGCCAATAGCAGTCAATAAATTTTTTACCGCCACCTTGCTATGGGGGCAAAACCAGACACCGGGCCGAACCGCATCAAACGCTGCACTTGCTGAAGCAACGCTTAAGATAAAAAAGCTGGCTGTCTATTCACGTTATGAATGGGTAAATAAGTCGGACCAGGAATTGGCATTAAGTACAATAACCTACAACCCTTATCGGCAACATAATATACAAACCATAACCATAGGTGCAGGATACGACCTCATTAACTTTGAGCAGTTTACAATTGCAGCAGGCGGACAGATTTCTGGCTTCCAGTCTGATGCCTACCTGGCACCGTTTTATGGCACCCACCCTTTGAGCGGAGAAGTTTACCTGCATTTCTACTTGTTCCAGGGAAACAAAACAGCATTTAATTAGTATAAAATTGCAAATGCGTAGATTAATACGCCTATTCTACGCAAATCACTTGTAGAATAGGCGTCAAAAGAACATAAATCGTGACACTCTACATTAAAAACATGGTTTGCGACAGATGTAAAACAGCAGTAAAATCTCAGCTCGAGCAGTTGGGGTTGCATCCGGAAACCGTCATGCTTGGGGAAGTGGGTATGGGTGAAGCAGAGATCCCACAGACTAAACTAAAGGAAATTGAAAACGCTCTGGCTGCTATTGGCTTCGAACTGTTGGAGGACCGCAAGAGTCGCTTGATCGAAAAGATAAAAAATGTGGTTATTGAACTGGTACATCATAATCCCATCCCTTCAAAATTAAAACATAGCGTTCTTATCAGCCGTGAATTGCACCACGATTACCCGTACCTGAGTAACCTGTTTTCAGAAATTGAAGGTATTACAATCGAACACTACATCATTCAGCAAAAAGTAGAAAAAATCAAAGAGTATATTGCTTATGACGAGTTGACTTTAAGTGAAATCGCAGACAAAATGGGTTACAGCAGCTCAGCTCATCTTTCAGCGCAATTTAAAAAAGCTACTGGTCTTCCGCCAAGCCATTTTAAAAGTCGCAGTACAATTGTACGGAAGTCCTTAAATGAAGTTGGCAACAGCTAAAACAACAAAAATCCTGTAAACACTTTCCAAAATACTATAAACAATATTTGCCGGAACATGTTGACCTTTGCAGCGGAACAGATAACATGAAATCAATTAAAAAAACATTTCCGGTAACAGGCATGACTTGCGCTTCCTGCGCAAATACGGTTGAAAAAACTCTTAATGGCCAGAAAGGAATAAAGAGTGCAAGTGTTAACTATGCCAATGCCGGGGCATTGCTGGAATATGAACCGGGAGTTGCCAATGTCACGCAGATCCAGAATGCAGTAAAAGCAGCTGGTTATGGAATAATAATGGAAGAAAGCGTTACCCCTGAAGAAATCGAAGCGCTAAACCTCAAGGCCTACAGGAAGCTTTCCATGAACACAACCCTGGCAATTATCCTTTCCGTTCCCCTGGTTATTATTTCAATGGCGGGTATGGCCATACATATACCCTATGCAAATTTTATAATGTGGGGACTGGCTACTCCTGTACTGGCGCTATTCGGTAAGCAATTCTTCATAGGTGCCTGGAAACAAGCTGCGCATTTTTCTGCGAATATGGATACACTTGTAGCACTGAGTACCGGTATAGCCTATTTGTTCAGTGTATTTAACACGTTGTACCCGGCATATTGGAGTCAAAAGGGTCTCGAAGCACCAGTCTATTTTGAAGCTTCAGCGGTGGTTATTTGCTTTATACTTATTGGAAAACTACTGGAAGACAGGGCAAAGTCTACCACTTCCTCTGCAATTAAAAAGCTGATGGGCCTTCAACCAGATGCGGTTATACGGATGGGTAAGGACGGTGAGGAATTTATCCCGACAAGTGACGTGCAGGTGAACGACATACTGGTC
Source organism: Flavipsychrobacter stenotrophus (assembly GCA_947379685.1). Lineage (GTDB taxonomy): Bacteria > Bacteroidota > Bacteroidia > Chitinophagales > Chitinophagaceae > Flavipsychrobacter > Flavipsychrobacter stenotropha_B. The sequence continues at coordinate 2,972 of CANCOG010000384.1, forward strand.
GTTAAGCCAGGTGATAAAATACCGGTAGATGGGATAGTGACTTCAGGCAATTCCTACGTAAACGAGAGCATGATAACAGGTGAACCAATTCCTGTTGAAAAAGCTGCCGGTGCGAAGGTGTTTGCGGGAACCATCAACCAAAAAGGAAGTTTTCAGTTCAGGGCCGAAAAGATAGGCTCCGAAACCTTGCTCTCTCAGATCATTAAAAAGGTGCAGGAAGCTCAAGGCAGCAAGGCGCCCATTCAAAAACTTGCAGATAAAATTGCCGGTGTATTCGTTCCTATAGTGATGCTGATAGCTATTCTAACTTTAATTGTTTGGGTAGTAGCCGGTGGTGAAAATGGCTTCACTCACGGTATTTTGTCTATGATAACCGTTCTGGTAATCGCCTGCCCCTGTGCACTGGGGCTGGCTACGCCCACCGCAATTATTGCAGGTGTTGGCAAAGGAGCAGAAAACGGAATATTAATAAAAGATGCGGAAAGCCTGGAGACAATCCATAAACTCAATGCCATAGTTTTCGATAAAACAGGAACAATTACTGAAGGCCTGCCCGATGTTGTTGATATTGCATGGAAGGACAACGCCGATACAAGCATGCTCTCGTCTGTGCTCTACAGCATGGAGCTGCAATCTGAACACCCTTTTGCTGATGCAATAACATCCTTCTTTAAAAAATTGCAAATGAATACCGTTGATATCGGCAGTTTCAGTAGCATTACCGGTGGCGGCGTTACTGCAGTTTACGCCCGTAATATTTACTTCGCCGGCAACATGAAATTATTGCAGTCGATGAATATTCTTATTCCCGATGAATTGAAGGAAAAAGCCAAACAATGGGCTGCTGAGGCCAATTCTGTTATCTGGCTGGCAAATCAGTTTAGTGCGCAGGCGGCTATAGCCATAGCAGATAAAGTAAAACTATCTGCCCCAACAGCCACAAGAGAACTCAAGGAAATGGGTATGGATTGTTATATGCTCACTGGCGACAATGAAGAAACAGCCTATTCCGTAGCCGCAGAAGCAGGAATAACCCAATACCGCGCTGAAACTTCGCCTACAGATAAATCAGAGTTCATTAAACAGTTGCAAAGTGAAGGTAAAATAGTGGCCATGGTGGGTGATGGCATAAATGATAGTCAGGCCCTTGCCCAGGCGGATGTAAGCATAGCTATGGGAACAGGATCGGACATAGCGATGGATGTGGCTAAAATGACTCTGGTATCATCTGACCTAAAGCAAATTGCCAGAGCAATCCTCCTATCCCGCAAAACTGTCAAAACGATCCGCACGAACCTGTTCTGGGCATTTATTTATAATATCGTAGCCATACCTCTGGCAGCGGGTGCCCTGTACCCTGTAAATGGTTTCCTGCTCAACCCTATGATAGCTGGAGCTGCTATGGCCATGAGTTCTGTTTCAGTGGTTACAAATAGTTTAAGACTGAAATGGGGGAAGTTGTAAAATCAATGAAACTTAATTAAATAGAACAACATACAATATTCATTATAAAAATAAACTTCTATCAAAATAATAACTTTCGAAATAATTACAATTATATTTGTAGTTAAAAAAGGGCATTATGAAACTAGGGATTTTTCTTTTAAGTATTTTCATTAGCACTATGGGTAGTTCACAAATAAAATACTCTCGTATGGAGGACCACCTACCAGATTGGCTTTGGAAAAATGAAAAATATAACGTAATAGTAGATTCGAACTCAAAAAGGGAAATTGCATTTAAAGTGTCCACATTAAGCAACCTTAGTTACGAAAAATTTCCTGACCAACACTGGGCACTAGAAAAAGAAGTCGCAAATTCTATCGCCAACAAATTTGCATTAGTGGACCTTGAAAAAGATGCATCCATTGTAGAAAATTCAAAAATAAATCTTGCACTTCAAATAGACCCTTATTTCGACGAACGATCAAGAAATACTATTAAAAAAGCAGCCCAAATTTTTATTGATATTGCGTTGGATGATGCAGTAATTTCCGAAGCGATGAATTCTTCAATTGACAAGCCCACCCCATTTCCAGAAATGTACTCTAAATACAATCAACAAAACTGGGAAGAAAATGTATATTCCGATGAATATGAACTATACTTTCTTAGTAGATCTAAGCCAAGAAACGTCGAATCTTTTAAGAAACAGCTTAAGCAGGCATTGTCGGTAGAAAATGGTGACCCTGCATTTTTGGTA
>CANCOG010000385.1 GCA_947379685.1 Flavipsychrobacter stenotrophus
GTTAGCGTAACTGTTACAGCAGCACCTAATGCAGGTAGTATTACAGGCAGCTCTACACTTTGCCCAAGCACAAGTACTACACTTGTAGATGCTGCGGCAGGTGGTACCTGGAGTAGCAGCAATCCTTCTGTTGCATCTGTCAGCTCAACCGGTGTTACTAATGGTTTGAGCGCAGGTTCTGCAATTATTTCTTATTCTGTTACTAATGGCTGCGGAACAGTTTCTGCCACTAAGGCAATGACGGTAAATCCATCACCTTATGCTGGTACTATTACCGGTTCTTCAATTGTGTGTGCAACCTTAACTACTACCCTTGCTGATACTACTGCAGGTGGTACTTGGTCGAGCAGCAATACATCTGTAGCAACAGTGAATAGCGCTGGCGTAGTTACTGGTGTAGCCGCAGGCAGTGTGGTAATTTCATATACATTTACCAATAGCTGCGGTACAGCAGTTACTGCAAAAACAATGAGTGTTGGTACTTTCCCTACCGCAGGTACTATAAGCGGTGCAACAAGTCTTTGTTCGGGTACAAATATTACCCTTACTACCACAGGTACAGGCGGAGTATGGACAAGCGGCAGCACAACAATTGCTACCGTGGGTAGCACTACAGGTGTTGTAAGAGGCGTTTCTGCCGGAACAGTATCGATTTCTTATTCAGTTTCAAGTACTTGCGCAACGGCTATTTCTACCGCTACAGTTTCGGTAAGTGCTTCGGCTGTTTCAGGCACATTGTCTGGCCTGGGTACTGTTTGCCCTGGTGCAAATGTGACGATCGCAACTACCGGTTCAGCTGGTGGTACCTGGACGAGCAGCAATACTTCGCTTGCTACAGTTAGCAGTGCAGGTGTTGTACATGGCATCACCCCGGGTTCATTGGTTATTACTTATTCTATCAGTAACAGTTGCGGCGCATCTTCTTCTACGAAGACAATGACCGTTAACCCATTACCAAGGGTATCTGTATTGTCAGGCCCATCAAGTGTATGTACGGGATCAACTATTACACTTACCGATTCCGTTTCTGGTGGCACGTGGTTGACCAGCAATACTTCAGTTGCTAGCGTAAGTACTGCTGGAGTTGTTACCGGCGGGCTAGGTGGCACAGCCATAATTACCTACTTTGTTTCTAACAGTTGTTCAACAGCAATGACGACAAAATCAGTAACCGTTAATGGGCATACTGCAGGTGCTATCTCAGGTCCTACAACGGTTGTTGCAGGTGCTACAATTACACTTACAGCTAGCCTTACAGGTGGTACATGGAGCAGCCTGAGCCCAAGTCTGGCAACGGTTTCTTCAACAGGTGTTGTAACCGGCGTTGCTGCTGGTATAGATTCAATAGTTTATACAGTTATTAATAGCTGCGGAACAATGAGTGTAAAGGCTGGTGTTGCGGTTACAGCCCATCGCGGTGCAGGTGGCAGTCCAGCAGCCGGATTGGATGAAGCTGGTACATTAAGGGTTTATCCAAATCCAAGCACTGGAACATTCACACTGGAAATGCCAGAGGGCAGCACAAATGCAACGGTCATCATTACCGATCTCACCGGCAAAGTAGTTGAAGTAAAATCCAATGACGAAAAAACAATGTACTTTGATATGACGAATTTCGCCACAGGCACCTACCTCATTAAGGTAAATGCTGATGGAAAGCAATACAGTGAGAAAGTCATTATCCGATAATTGAATAGATTATAATTTATTGAGCGGGCATCTTGTATGCCCGCTTTTTTTGTTTCTATTTATAGCAAAAAAAAGCAGCCTAAACAACCAACATTTTGGTTCTTTGTGCAGCTCGGTCGGGGAACAAAGGGGGTATTAACCAAAAGGCTTAATGTGCTTGTTTTATTTAATTTTTTATTGAAGATTATTCAATAATACCTGTAGTTGAGATATTTGCTGGCATTTATAGTAAATATTCGATCTGACCATGTTCATTTTTCGGATTTGGCTGCACCATTTGCCAGAGGAATATAGGCAGGTGTCGACTCAGTTGATTGAAAAATTTAATTAAAAGTAAATAATTCAAAAAAAAGTCCATTTAATTTGGCTTGTTCTTGCCCAAATCCTTTTTTTTGAATTAAACAATTGATAGTTTTACAAGTCGAAATCCTAAATATTTTTATTATGCAAAAGAAATTAGCACTATTAACTCTATTTCTGGTAATGATCGTCCTTGGTCATTCCACCAGGACCCTGGCACAGGCTTCGGGTCCCCGCCATGTTTGTGTTGGCGCACATATTACGCTCAATGACTCAGGAGGTGTTTATTGGAGTAGTGGAAGTACATCCGTTGCAACTATTACCTCCGCGGGCTATGTAACTGGTGTTAGTGCAGGATCTGTTATTATGAGCTACCACTTTTCAACAGGTTCATCCGGCGGTTCCGTAGATACTTACCGTATCACCGTTGATCCATTACCTGCTGCAATTACCGGAGGGCACGATGTTTGCGCCGGTGCAAATCTAACTTTAACTGATGCTACGTCCGGCGGTGCCTGGAGCAGTTCAACGAGTTCAGTAGCCACCGTTACCTCCGGAGGAGTAGTACATGGTGTGTCAGTAGGTGTAACCATTATCTCGTATACAAATTCCGCTGGCTGTTTTGTTGTAGATACTGTTCATGTAAGGCCAATGCCAAATGCGGGAACGATTATTGGACCAGCTACGGTTTGCGTCGGGTCAAACATAACGCTTATGGACACTACAGCTTCCGGATCAGGAACCTGGTCGAGTGTTTATACCAGTGTTGCAACAGTAAGTTCTGGAGGTGTTGTTCATGGAGTTTATGCTTATGGCGATACTATAGTTTATACGGTAACTAATTCTTGCGGAACAGCAAGAGCTGTCAAATACATCACTGTTTTGCCTGCACCGGGCTATTCCCCTATTTCAGGGCCTACTACAGTTTGCACCGGCAGTTATATTACATTAACTGATTCGATCTATGGTGGAACTTGGTCTAGCGGTGCATCTTCAGTTGCGACAATTAATAGTTCAACCGGCGTTCTCTATGGTGTATCTGCAAGTACTGTTCCAATTACTTATACCGTTACCAATAGTTGTGGTTCTACAATTGCAATTGCATACGTTACAGTAGTCTCAACTCCTTCTGCAGGAACAATAACCGGACCGTCAGTGCTTTGCATTGGTACCGGTGCCGTAACCTATATCGACAGTGCAGGCACTTCTGGCGGCTCATGGAGTACCAGCGCCTCGGCTATAGTTACAATAACGTCTTCAGTTGGGATGGCTACAGGAATGACATCAGGATCTGCATATATTTCCTACACAGTTACCAATAGTTGTGGATCAGCTACAGCCGTAAAAGCGGTTTCAGTAACTCATGCACCTGGTGCAGGGGTTCTTACGGGCCCTTCAACGCTTTGCCCTGGTTCTACAATTACTTTGACTGATTCTGCGGGTACTGCAGGTGGCAGCTGGACAACCAGTGCGCCAACAGTAGCTACAGTTTCGGGTTCAGGTTCGACAGCCACTGTGGGCGGTTCTGGAGCAGGTACAGCAACCATAAGTTATACCGTGAGCAATAGCTGCGGTTCTTCAACTGCAACGAAGGTTGTTACAGTATCTACTGGTTCACCGGTAGGCATAATTACCGGGCCCGGAAACGTTTGTACAGGTTCGAACATAAATTTGACTGATAGCGCAGGAACAGCCGGTGGTGCATGGGCAAGCAGCAATACTTCTATTGCCACAGTTAATTCCTCTGGTATGGTTCATGGCGTTAGTGCTGGTACCGTTACAATTTCTTATAGCATCACTGGTTCTTGCGGTACTATTACAACTACAAGGGCGATCACAGTAATTGCAACTCCTTCCACAGGTACAATTACCGGTGCAGATACAATTTGTGCAGGAACTCCAGTAACCTACAGTTGCTCAGTTAGCGGTGGCGTATGGTCTGTAAGCACCAGCACAGTTGCAACCATTGGGGCAACATCTGGAGTAGTCTACGGGATTGCCGAAGGCAACGAAATAATTTCATACTCAATATCCAATTCATGTGGTACTGCAAATACAGTACGTAACATATATGTTGTGCCAACTCCTGGTGCACAGGCAGGAACAATTTCCGGATCAGCTTTTGTATGCACTGGCACTACAGCGACTCTATCTACAACCGGATATGGTGGAACCTGGATGAGCAGCAACCCTTCAGTCGCTTCAGTAGTAAGTTATTCAGGTGTTGTTACCGGGATTTCAGCAGGCACAACTACTATTTCTTACACGGTTACGAACCGTTGCGGTACGGCAACTACTACTTTCTCTCTTACAGTTGGGGCGGCTCCTACGGTTGCTGCTATTAGTGGCCCAACTGTGGCTTGCGTTGGTGGTACAGTTACATTGACTGATGCTACAGCTGGTGGTACATGGACAAGTTCTGTAACCTCAGTTGCATCAGTTAATAGCACTACGGGTGTTGTAACAGGTGTTGCCGCTGGTTCTGCAACTATAACCTATACAGTTACAAATTCTTGTGGTACAGGGTCACGTACGGCCACAATAGCAGTAATGGCAGCACCTTCTATGCCGGCAATCATTACCGGTACTACAACCGTTTGTACCGGTACAAGTACAACACTGTCTAACACAACAAGTGGTGGCGTTTGGAGTAGTTCAAATGCAGCTGTTGCGACTGTTACGTCAACTGGTACAGTAACGGGCGTTAGCGCAGGTACTGTTACAATTTCATATACAGTAACCAATAGCTGTGGTTCTACTTCACGTACAGCTACAATAATAGTAACAGCGGGTACATCTGCCGGAACTATAACTGGTACTTCAACTATGTGTGCCGGTACTACTACTACCTTTACTAATACAACCACTGGCGGTACCTGGAGTTCAAGTGCCTCTTCAATTGCCAGTATCAGCACTGCTGGTGTAGTAACTGGTGTTGCAACAGGAACTGCTACTATCACCTATTCTGTAACAGGAACCTGTGGTACTGCAACAGCAACCAGAACAATTACAGTTGCTCCAGCTCCTTCAGCAGGCACCATTTCTGGTCCAACTGCAGTTTGCCCTGGTTCTACTATCACCCTTACCGATGCTGCTTCTGGTGGTACATGGAGTTCAAGTGCTTCTACCGTGGCTGCAGTTAGCGCTACTGGTGTAGTAACTGGTGTAGC
>CANCOG010000386.1 GCA_947379685.1 Flavipsychrobacter stenotrophus
CGTGGTAATTGCGTTGCCAAATCTTACCCATATGCGGGCGATCACTTGCATTTATCCATTTCTGTTTAAATGCACTCAAACATCCTTTTGCAACCAACGATTTGTACGCCCCAACAATATTACCAGTCGTTTTATCCGTAGGGGCAATCCCTTGCGGTTGCCCTGCATCAAGGTTATTTGCAGCAACCCCTTGCGGTTTCTCTGTGTCGTGGGTATTCTTCAAAAAAACAATCGCATGCATATGATTGGGCATTATTTGAAAAACATCCAATTCAAAATTTGGAAACCTTTGTGCCAATTGCCACCATTCATTGTACGCAATTATACCTGTGTCATTTAAGATCATTTCCTCATTTTCAATCACCCCAAATTTACACTCCTTATCATGACAACAAATAGTAATAAAATATGCCCCTGCCTGCGAATAGTCATATCCTTTTAAACGGATAGAGCGCCTGTGATGGACCTGCGGATTATATTTTGGTTTGTTACCCATTTTATGATTGCACAATATCAGCATTTTTTTTGGTAGGGGCAATCCCTTGTGGTTGCCCTTTCACAGGTGTTGTTAAATAGGGCAGGGGCAAGCCCGGCCCCTACATATTACCCTTTCACGATAACAAAAACGTAGGGGCAATCCCTAGCGGTTGCCCTTTCACAGGTGTTGTTAAATAGGGCAGGGGCAAGCCCAGCCCCTACATATTACCCTTTCACAGGCACATATAGGCCCAACCCCGCATGCATTTTATATTTCTATCTCCCAATTTATTGAAGCGTCTCGCTTCTGCCGAAAACAGCCAATCACCTAACCCCCAACAACCTATCTATTTCAAATGGTGTATTAAACGAATGCAAACAAACCCTTACCCGCTCGCTGCCGCTGGGGACGGTTGGGCTGAGGATGGCTTTCACCTGCAAGCCGGCTTCACGCATTTGGGTGGCAAGTGAGAGGGCTTGTTCATTACTACCTGCTATGCGCACCTGAATGGGGCTGTTGCTTTCGGCCCAGCCTGTGATGCCTTTTAATTTGATTTGTTGCCGGATGTAGCTGATGTTATCGTGCAGAGGCTGATTGGTGAAGTGAGGCGCCGATAAGTAGTTGTAAGCGCAATCTATTGCCTGCACGGAATGTTGCGGCAGTGCGGTAGTGTAAATAAAGGACCGTGAAAAATTGATAAGGTATTGCTTCAGGGTTGCAGAGCCTACAACTGCTGCACCATGGCAGCCCAGTGCTTTGCCAAAGGTATGGATACGTGCAAAAACCTGGTCTTCCAGCCCTAGCGCACAAACCAGACCTTCCCCATGGGGGCTGAAGACGCCGGTGGCATGGGCTTCATCTACGATCAGTTGTGCATCGTTGGCCAGGCAAAGCTGTGCCATTTCGGTAAGTGGGACCATATCGCCATCCATGGAATAGACAGACTCTACCACCACAATTACAGAGCCAACATCGCGATAGCGCAATAGTTTTTCCTGAAGGTCGTTAAGGTCGTTATGGCGGAATTTATACTTGCCGGAGCAAAGGCTTAAACGCACGCCATCTATTATGCTGGCATGGCAAAGTTCATCGTAAAGTATAGTGGTGTGCCGGAGTGCAATAGAGGAAATGAGCCCGGTGTTGGCATCGTAGCCCGAGTTAAACACCAGCGCGGCTTCAGCTTTATGGAAGGAGGCGATAGTATGTTCAAGGGCTTCAAAAGCTTCATTATTACCCGAAAGCAACCGTGACCCGGTTGACCCGGTGGCACCTGGTTTCGGAAATCGTTCAGCTATCATTTTGTTGAGTATGCCACCAGTGGCAATACCCAGGTAATCGTTCGAAAAAAAATCAACCGGCTCCCTGTGGGTGGTTAGCCGCCTCAGGTTACCGGTTTTATATCTTTCTTGTAGTTTATCGGCAAGTTGTTGCTCAAGCCGGTTCATGCTGCAATTTGTTCTGTTTGTTTTTCGGATGCCCGTCAGCAAATGCCGCTTTTGGCTTCAGACCCAGTATACGGAACATTTCCATATCGCTGTTAAATTCAGGGTTTGGAGTTGTGAGCAGTTTGTCGCCGGCAAAAATAGAATTGGCACCAGCCATAAAGCACATTGCCTGCTCAGCTACTGAAAGTTCCAGCCTGCCTGCAGAAAGGCGGACAGCTGCATCTGGCATTACTATCCTGGCTGTAGCTATCATGCGCACCAGTTCATCGAACGGAACTTTTACGTTTTCAGCCAGCGGAGTCCCTGCTACCGGTACAAGCGTATTAATAGGAACGGATTCCGGATGCTCAGGCAGATTAGCCAGTGTGAGCAGCATGCCTATACGGTCATCTTCTTTTTCACCAAGGCCAATGATGCCGCCGCTGCATACCGAAATACCCGCCTTGCGTACGTTGCTGAGGGTATTCAGGCGGTCATCGAAGGTACGGGTAGAGATGATCTCACCATAGTGTTCTTCAGATGTATCTATATTGTGGTTATAAGCATAGAGACCAGCATCAGCAAGGCGTTCAGCCTGGTTGGCAGTGATCATACCCAGGGTACAACATACTTCCATATCCAGCGAGTTAACCGCCTTTACCATATCAATAACGCGGTCAAAATCACTGTTATCCCTTACTTCGCGCCAAGCAGCGCCCATGCAGAACCTGGAAGCGCCACCGGCTTTTGCAGCCGAAGCAGCCTCGAGAACCTCATCGGTTTTCATTAATGCCTGCACCTTAACGCCTGTCTGGTAACGGGCAGCCTGAGGGCAGTAAGCACAGTCTTCGGAACAACCACCGGTTTTAATAGATAGCAAGCTGCTTACCTGCACCTCGCCAAAAACATGATGCTCGTTATGCACATTAGCAGCTTCAAGCACCAGCTTCAGCAGCGGGCGATCGTAAATTGCCTTAATTTCTTCCCTGGTCCAGTTATGACGGATATCAACCATGTATCAATGCTTTGAAAGGGCGAAACTATTTGATTTTCGGCAGTATTTAAAATTCTGCTTTCCGAAGGCCTTCAATTTTCCCTACTATCACTGATATTTTTATCTAATAATTTTATTATCTTGCTCCACTTTACTACAGTTACCACTAAAATAATTATTTAATCACCGCATTTTGAATTGAAAATTGGGCTACTAAAACAGATGTTATGACTACGGAACAAACCAGCAACATTACTTCATGGTGGGAACAACAATCATTCCCCGGAAAAGAGCTATTTAAGCTAGACGAAAACGGCACACTGGTGCTCTGCGAAAAACCACTGATCAAGGAACGGGTTATTGCTACCCTTACCCCTGAAAACTGTGAATCCCTGTTCAAGAACCTTGTCGAAAAATTCGAAAACCTGCAAACGAGAATTCGGGAAACAGAATCGGATTGGGCCAATACGGAAGATAAGCTGAAACTCGCTGACCGTATAGAACACATAAGGGAGTCGTTGCAACACACGAACGCCGCAGGTGATTTTGAACCATTGGTGAAATTGGTGAATGAATGGGATACCGTTGTTAAAGCACTGATTGAAGTAAATGTTGAAGCCAAAACAAAGCTGGCTGAACTGGCCGAAAGTCTCGCCGAAAGTACTGAGTGGAAAGAAGCAACAACGAGCCTGAAAGAGATTGGCGACAAGTGGAAGCTGATAGGGTACGTTGACAAGAGCCGTAATGACAAATTATGGAACCGTATTGAAGCTGCCCGCAAGGTTTTCCATGACCGTAAGCGCACACATCACGATGATGAAGAGAAGGATCTTTTTCATACACTCGACCTTAAAATAGAACTTGCTGAACAGGCAGAAGCGCTGGCCAATTCAGAAGAATGGAAAGCTACTTCGGAAGCCTTTCAGAAAATAATAGATACCTGGAAGACCATAGGCCGCACACTGCCACGTAAAAATGAAGAACTGTGGCAGCGCATTATGGCTGCTAAAACGGTTTTTTACGACCGCAAGAAAGTTCACTTTACCGTTGTTCAGGCTGAACAGGAAGCTAACTACGCGATAAAGATGGCCCTGGCTGATAAAGCTGAAGCCATGCAGCACAGCACCGACTGGGGCACTACCGCTCAGGCGTATGCTGCCCTTATGGAAGAATGGAAAAAGACAGGCAGGGTGCCACATGAAAAGGCCGATGAACTGTGGAAAAGGTTCACCGATGCACAGGAGCTTTTCTTTGAAGCCCGCAGGAAACATACCGAAGAAACCCGTGCTTATTTTGACCAGAACTATAAACTGAAATCAGCACTGCTGAAGCGTGCTGAAGAGATAAAGAATTCGAGCCGCTGGGGTGAAACTACAGTGGAGATGAACAGGATATTTGACGAATGGAAGAAGATAGGCCCGGTACCCCGCGAGCACAACACAACTATGTGGGATGCATTTTTGGGTGCGCGTAAGCACTTCTTCAACCGTAAGGATGAATACCGCGACGTGCGCAGGGTTCAGGCGGATGCACACAGGTCTGCAAGGGTAGAACAAGCACATACATTGGTATTCAAGATGAAGGAAGAAATTGCGCAGGAAGAAGAAAAACTTGCCGATTTCCAGAACGCCCTTGAAAACATAACACCGGGTAAGAAGGCCGGAGAACTCCGCACACATCTTGAAGTATTGATAGGCGATAGCCGTGCCAAAATGAAACGCCTGCATGAAAAGCTTGCGGCTGGCATTGACGAGCTCAACTACATAGAAGAAAAAGAGAAAGAAGACCGGAGAAGAGAGAAAGAAAAGGAAGCGGCTCCAAAGGAAAAAGCAAAGGATGTTGCTGCAAGCGCACCGGGCGCCCCTGCTGCTGAAACAACAGAAGTTGCCCATCACGAGCAGCCTGAGGAATTAGCGGTTAGTGTAGAAAGAGACCTGGTTGCCGAAGTAACCGAAGTTGCCCATCAGGAACAACCTGCGGAAGTAGTGGCAGTTGCAGAAAGCGCGCCTGTTGCCGAGACCGCAGAAGTTGCACATCACGAGCAGCCTGAGGAAGTAGTGGCAGTTGCGGAAAGCGCGCCTGTTGCTGAGACCGCAGAAGTTGCACATCATGAGCAGCCGGAAGCGGTTACAGCGAGTGCCGATAGTGCGCCGACCCATGAGGCCGCAGAAATACAATAAAGAATACATTTTTGTTCGATATACATAGAGACGGGTGCCTTAAAAAGGGCACCCGTTTTTATTAAA
>CANCOG010000387.1 GCA_947379685.1 Flavipsychrobacter stenotrophus
GCTGATTTAGAGACCGCAATGACCCGCGGGGTAAACTATCCTAAGGGACTTTTGGCCTGGTGCGATGAGTGGGGAGCGGACCTCTGCCTGGCACAATTGGACGGTTTATACGATGATTATCATGAAGACAGATACAGGGCCAGTAAATTACTACGGACCCATGTACTAAAAAATAAGAAATTTATTTTCTAATTTTACCACATGAAGCGAATTATATTAGTTGCCCTTATACTAGGTTGTGCTACATATGCCTTTTCACAAAACAGATTTGGCCTTGAATGTGGCGTAAGTGCCCCTTCATTTTCTGTTGGTACAGCTGATGGAGCTATCGGTTACAGGCATAATGCCGTAATTAAACCAATGGTAGGCCTGGACTACCTGAGAAAAGTGGACAGACACGTTTACCTGGGTGCCCGCCTGGGCCTGGAAGCCTATTCATTTTATTTCAGTAAAACCGATTCAGTTAAGGCCGAGATCAAACATTTCAGTTCGTACCTCACTTTTGCGCCAACTGTTGACTTCGGCTTTGGCCCGCATCAGTACTGGCACCTTTTTGTGGCTATGACCATGGGTTTCCTCACAAATGCATCAGAAACAACCGGCACTTATGCTCCGGGTACCTACCAGGACCCATCTGTAACCTACAATTCAAGCGACCAGGTGAGTGGTTTCATTTTCCGCCCGGGTATCGGGCTGAAACAGCACATACCTATCAACAGGTTCTGGCATATAACTATAAGCGAGTCATTTAGCTACATGGCTACTGACCTGACACATGTAAGCAACCTGGGTGCTGTTCACCCCGGCACAGTTGCCTTGCAGATGGGATTTATGCGCAAGTTTCACAGGCCTAAAATGATCACTAACGAATAATTCGATTCGTTTTGCCTGTCTGAAACACATGGTTCGCGTTAATTAAAAATAGCGTCCTGAGTTGTAACAACTGTAATGCGTTTGACATACAATTTCAGCCAAAACTGCGATTTAAAAAATTCAGGTTCGAACAAGAAATAAAGCAAATTACCTTTCAGTTTGAGATAAAACCCGGCAAAAGCGTAATTTTTTTTATTATTGCGGAAAACGTTTAGGAGATAATTTGATTGTAAGACCTTCCGGAAGTGACTTATAGAAATTTTGAAAATGAACGCGAAATCATTACCCAGTTTATCAAATTTGCTTAATTTCAACCCATGAAACGAATCTTACTTATAACACTTTTGGTTCTAAGCTCTGCACAAGGATTTTCTAACAGTTTTTTATACCTGTGGGGAGGTGCTGGCCTTGCCACTCATTATAATTACGATTTGGGCCTTTCTTACGGATCTACATATGTTCATGGTATTTTTTATAGGGTTGCTGTAGGCGCATCTGTATTTACCCAACAATACAACCTATATTACAATAAAGAAGTCAGTCCTATTTCCGGGGCAAGCATTCGCCATAACAGCAATTATGCTTTCTTTTCACCTACTATTCAGTTTCATATGGGCGATAAGGTAGGTGCTACCCATTTTTATGTTACTGGTGGTGTGGGCTTTAAGATAAGTGTTACTGACACGCTGCACAAATGGTATAAGCCCGCGTTTCCTACAACGGCTAATCTCGCTTACGATAGTTTGATTGACAAATCTGCTAATATCAACTCAATGGTGACCCGAATTGCTTTTGGCTTTACAGAACATTGTTTCATCTCAAAGCACATTGGTATGGCTTTCACTGAAGATTTTGCTTTTTTACCTAGCCTATTGAGTAGCACAAAAGACCCGGGAAATACCGAACTAAATAACAACGTTAACCGGCTCTTCAGGCCAACGTATATTTCACTAAGAATAGCTTTCTATGTCCGATAATATTACTCTGGTTTAGAACATACAGATTTTTCATAAAAATGCGCTTTTGCAACTAAAACACTTATTTCCCATATATGAAATGTAAATTACTTACGATACTTCTGCTGATTTCCGCAACATGTACTTTCGCTCAAAACAGGATCGGTATTGAGCTGGGAGCTGGCAAGCCTACTTTTGCGTATGGCACCTATTCATCCGTTAAACTACCTATTTATAATACAAATATCGTATTTACTGGAAATGCGTATTATATGAGAAAAATTGCACACCACTGGTACCTGGGTGGTGACGTAAAATTTGAACAATATTCATTCGACTACGGCAACAGTACCAGCGATGGTAACAGTGGCACCTACGGAACAAATGTAATTCATAAGAGTTCCTATATTAATGTTGGCCCCGTTATCGATCTGGGCGTTGGCCGCACACGTGAATACCTGCATGCTTACATTAACGCAGGAGTAGGCTTCCTGCTCACTGGCGATCAGGAAACGCGCAACTACCACGAAACCTTTAATCAACCTACAGTAGGGTATGACAATACCGAACAAACTGCATATAAGATCAACAGCTTCATATTCCGTATCGGTTGTGGCTTGAAACAGCAATTTCCGTTAACCAACAAGTGGTTTGCTACTATTAATGAGAGCTACAGTTTCATGCCATTCGGTGATATTAGCCAGCCTACCGCAACAGGTGGTGCAAACATTCACCCGGGTTACCTGTCGTTACAGTTTGGTATCATGCATAAGTTTCATGATGCACATTTCGCACAGATGGATAAATAATCTGCCTATCTGGAAACTCCAAAACAATATTTATAATACCAGCCCGGCTTTTTGCCGGGCTTTTTTTGGAATACAAAATCAGTGCAGATAAAAGGAGGGCCAGGTATCACCTCTTTTTAAGCTTTTACCTAACTTTGCCCCCACATGGAATTACCACAGGGTAAAAAGGTTTATTTCGCATCCGATTTTCATTTGGGGATTCCCGATAGAGCGAGCAGTATCGAACGCGAGAAAAGGCTTTGCAAGTGGCTCGATGAGATAAGTGCAGATGCCGGATTACTCTACCTGGTGGGCGATATTTTCGATACATGGTTTGAATACCGTCACGTAGTTCCAAAAGGGTTTACCCGTTTTCTGGGGAAACTGGCTACGCTCAGTGATGCCGGTCTCAAAATAGAAGCATTTACCGGGAACCACGACCTATGGATGTGGGGCTATTTTCAGGATGAACTGAATATCAAAGTGCATTATGAGCCGATCTTAATTGAGATCAACAAGAAAACATTTTTTATTGGGCATGGCGATGGTCTCGGACCTGGTGACAATGGCTATAAGCTGCTCAAAAAAGTTATGTCCAGCCCGTTTTCTCAATGGCTATACCGGCGTATTCACCCCGACACCGGAGTAGGCGTTGCAGGCTGGCTCAGCCGGCTCGGGCCCAAACATGCCGATGCACCTGAAAAACAGTTCCTGGGAAATGATGAATGGCTGGTGCAGTTTGCACTGGATAAAATCAAGACCAATCACATAGATTATTTTATTTTTGGACACCGGCACATCGCGATTGAATACCCGCTTTCCAACAGTAGCATGTATGTAAACCTGGGAGACTGGATCAAATATGACAGTTACGCAGTTTTTGATGGCAGTGAACTTAAATTGAAATTTTACAAGGCTAAGCAATAAGATATGCAACGTACATTAGTGATGATCAGGCATGCCAAATCGAGCTGGGCAAATCCGTTACAGAGCGATTTTGACAGGCCGCTCAACGAACGGGGAAAAAAGGAAGCACCTGAAATGGGTGAAAAACTGAAGGCACTGAATATTGTACCAGATCTGATCATTTGCAGTAAAGCTAAACGCACCAGGCAGACCGCAAAGAAAATAGCAAGTGCGCTTGGCTACAACCTGGACAATGTTATCTGGGAGGAAAAGTTGTATCATTGCATACCTTCGGTTTTTGAAGAGATTCTCTATGAAGTGAAGGATGATGTAAAGACGTTATTTATTATTGCCCATAACCCCGGAATAACTGAATTTGTAAACCAGTTGTCACCCGGCTTCGGTATTGATAATATGCCAACATGTGGTGTGGCAGCAGTAACTTTCGAGGCTGATGAATGGAACAAGTTTCCATTGGTGAACCGTAGCATTATTTTATTTGATTACCCCGGAAAAGAATCATGACAACCAATAAAACTATAGTACAAATTACTGGTATACTGGAAAAACTCTTTGAAGAGCATTTTGAAAAAAAAGCTGAATTCATGGAGCCGTTGGCCGTTTCAGGATCTGACAGAAGGTATTATCGCATCTCTGGCGGCGGACAGGTAGCAATAGGTACCTACAATACCAATGTTGCAGAAAACAACACTTTTTTCTACGTTACTGAGCTGTTTCGCAAAAATCAGGTGAATGTTCCTGTTGTTTTTAAGATGAGCAAGGACCGCCGTGCATACCTTCAGGAAGACCTCGGAAAAACTTCTTTGTTCGACCTGGTAATTACAGAAGGCTTCACCGATAAGGTCAGGAAGCTCTATCATGCTGCCCTAGCCCAGCTAGCCAAAGCTCAGTGGATCGCTGGTCGGGACGCCGACTACAAACAATGCTTCGCTTCAAGGCAATTCGATGAGAAAGCGATCATGTCGGACCTGTTGTACTTCAAATACTATTTTGCAGACCTTCAGGGTATTCCATATGATCGTTCCCTGCTGATCAGTGAAATGGAACAACTCAGTAAAGACCTGGGAAGAGTCCAACCACAGACCCTAATGTATCGTGACTTTCAGAGCCGCAATATTATAGTGAACGATGGCAAGATCTTTTTTATAGATTACCAGGGTTGCATGCAGGGACCGCCTCAATACGACATTGCGTCCCTTTTATGGCAGGCAAGGGCACAACTTCCTGCCGCATGGAAAGAAGACCTGCTTAATGGCTATATCAGTACACTGAATGAATTGCATGTGCCCCGGATGGACGAAATCTACTTCCGCAGAGGTTATGTTCAGTTTGTACTTGTTCGTCTTCTACAAGTGCTAGGTGCATATGGCTTCAGAGGGTTACTGCAACACAAGGCGCATTTTATCAACAGTATCAGTCCTGCACTGAAAAACCTGGAAATGTTCCTTTCAGACCACCCGCAAACACCCGCTTATCCCGAATTGCGCTCACTGCTGGATAAAATTTCTTCTCCGGAGATGCAGGCCAGGTATGCGGTTACTACTACAAAAGAACGGCCTAAACTGTCTGTTCAGGTCTA
>CANCOG010000388.1 GCA_947379685.1 Flavipsychrobacter stenotrophus
TATGTCTAAGAAAACAAGTTCACGTCCCGATGGCCTTGCATACTCTACCAACAAGGATTTTTTCAATGATTACCCAGAAGATGAACCGGTAGCCACGCTACCCAAGGATAAGCAGAAACTGAAAGTAACCCTGGATACCAAGCAGCGCGCTGGCAAGGTAGTTACGCTGGTTGATGGTTTTGTGGGCAGTCTGGAGGATATGGAAGCACTGGGCAAGCAACTCAAGACAAAGTGCGGTGCCGGTGGCAGCATAAAGGATGGCTATATAATTATTCAGGGCGACTACAAGCTCAAGGTAATTGCATGGCTGAAGGATTGGGGGTATGTGGGGGTGAAGTAGAGAAAATTCTGCCTTCACTCTACACTACTCTGGTATCGGCAGGTAAATTGAAGAATTAAATGAAAGCTCCTGCCTAACAGTAGGAGGGCTGCCCCCCTCACCACTGAGTACTTTGAACTAGGTGACTAGGGTCAGAAGATTTCAATTAAAATAAAAGTACATCGAGTAAATAATGATCTCAATTAAGCCAATTATCGGCCGAACAATGGGCGCCAAATCAAATTTCTTAAAAACACCCATAGACTCCATTTGGGTTTTGGGCCTTCTTGTTTTTGCCGAACTGCGGCATCCATCCTGTTTTTTATATCGTTGATTTCATTAAAATATAGTCCTGTCAGGTAATTTATATATATAATCCTGATAGAAATCAGGAAACAAACCAACAACATGAAAATGGGAATTGCGGTCCTCAATATAATAACCTCTATAAGAATTGACGGCCAGCTGGTGGGTAGAAATCCAAAAATTCGAAACATTTTTGTATTCATCCTAGTGTAATATAATGTCCTGGCTTTAATATCTTCAAAAAGTGTGGCCGGCTTGAAATAAGTACGTTGAAGCTTGGCAAAACTATGTTTATAAGAGTCAATAATTTCAAGTGTACGCTCTTTTTTCCAGAGAACAGTTTGATTATTAATTGAATCCCCACGAGATCCCAAATCAACTAAAGCACTATTACACTGAACCAGATCGTTCTTCAATTGCCTGTCAAGCGGGCCAACATATTTGACATTATAAAATTGCAGCAACCTAGTGTACTCATCATACCTTAAGTTTCTTTCATCTTTTGGCAATGGAGGAAGAAGTGATGTATCTAAGGCGTATCCCGATGCCGCAGTTATCAGGTAAATGTTGGGTAAATATTGTCCTCGACTCCGCCAGAAATAAGTTTCATAAATGTCATGACTCAGGACAATTGTAAGCACAAAAATTGGAAACAATAATCCAAATCTTGCAAAAAGACGGGCATAGTTGTTTTGAGTTTTATTTAATACGACTTTCATAAAATTGTCCATCCTTTCAGAAATCAGCAAAAAAGTTCGGCCCGAAATAGTGCACGAAAACAACAAAATAAAAAATAATAATATCACCGCAATGTAACTATATGCATTCCTGGAATAAACAAGCCCCAAAATGCATAAACTAAGCATCACAAAAAATATTATCCAAATAATCTTAATTCCTCTACCGACTATCTTTTCCTCTTTTAGGTCTTCATTATCATCTATTCCTTTTACAGTAATAAAAATCTGGTTCAAAGCCAAAGAGTTATATAGATACTCAACAATATACCGGTTCTTTTCGGCTTCTGCTTCTCGAACTTTTTCATAAATTGCATGTGAAATACCTTTACTTCTTCGAAAGTAAATATAAAGCCAGCTTAGTATCAGGAATATTGCAAACGCACCGACAAGCGGTAAATCTTCAACATAAAACTCTATTCCTAATGCGGGAACATCTACTGTTTTGAAATTACCATCCCAAATTTCATGCAACAGGTGACGCTTGTATTCAGGCTTATTATTTTCTGATTCTCTATTAATTGCATCTATTAAGGCATCTTGCTTGTCAGCATATTGTATCGGATCAATCGGCTCCTTATACTTAATGTTCTCCCCAGACTGAAAATCCTGAGTATACAACCAACTACCTCTTTGGTCAAAAAAGCCAACCAGCAAAGCCAGCGATGCCAAAAGCAATACCAACAACGCGGATCGACATCTCTTAAATCCCTCGTTGGCTTGAAGTGCCATTTCCTCAACGATATTTCTTTCCCCAACCGTATTTTTTTCATGTTTGCTTTCCCAGAGCGCAAGCATAGCCTCAATTTGACTATCATCATTCATGTTAATTACCATTTGTTAAATTAAAAATACGCAATATTTTTTATTCACAAACTATTTTTAACTTTATTTTTATGAACATCCAAATTAATACTTATTTTTATTCTCAATTCATAACAAAATGGTTCAAAATATTTTTAACTTAATCAAAGTAAGATTCCCGCCGACGGCATATTTGAGATGGCGTAAAAAAATTGAAAATATGCACATCCCAAGTGGTAGGTATAACGATGCTTTTTGAAAACCTCTTAAGGACAACAAAAAATTCACCCATCATCAGTCAATTAAATGAATTTTCTATCTTTACCCGAAAGGTGAAGCAATATACACGCAAAGAATTTATACAACTGAGTGCGGCGGCAGGTGCGGCGCTGGCATTGAGCGCATGTGGTGCCGGGCCGGAACAGAAGAAAAAAACCGTAGCAGGTAACGTTGTAAAGGGAGATACCTCAAAGGGCAGCACACCTCATGGGGAGGATCTACACTTGGACCTGGTGGATAAAAACGATAATCGCTACGACGGGCTGCGGCAGGGGTTTAATAAAAGAATAGATAAACATCCGCAGGTAATTGCGGTATGCGCTGCTACAAATGAAGTGGCAGCAGCAGTAAATTATGCGCGGGAAAAGGGCCTGGCCATTGCGGTGAAAAGTGGCGGGCATTGCATGGAGGGGTTTTCGTGCAATGATGATGGCATGGTGATCAACCTTTCGAAAATGAATAAGGTTGGGGTGCTGGATGGCAATAAGATAAAGGCGGGTCCGGGTTGTACATTGGGGAACTTATATGATTCCATACTACCCAAGGGGCTGCTGTTGCCCGGTGGGTCTTGCGGGACTGTTGGGCTTGGTGGTTTAACGCTTGGCGGCGGCTATGGATTGTTTGCGCGGAAGCATGGACTAACCTGCGATCATCTCGTAGATGCGACAATGGTAGACGGGAACGGGAACATACATAACACGAAGGATGACGCGGAACTTTTCTGGGCGCTGAAGGGCGGCGGGAATGGCAATTTTGGTGTGGTGACGGAAATGACATTTGAAACACACGTAGCGCCAACTCATTTGCAAGCGCATTATTTCAAAGCCAGGAAACTCACCCCTGAGCGGGCTGCGACTATCTTGCAGACGTGGATGGAACTGGCTGCATTGTTACCGGAGTCTTGTTTTTCGGGGTTTGTGCTGAACGGAAAGACGCTGAATATCCTTATCACAAATTACGATATCGCCAATACACAATTGCCGGCATTGCTGAACAAGCTGGCTGTAGTTATGGATGAATTCAGGAGCAGTAAGGTTAACCCGCTGGCAACCATGCTCAGGAACTATTACGGACGGCCCGGGCCGCTGAATTTCCGGAATTCGTCGGCAGGGTATTTTAAAGGATACGGCGATATTGCAGGCTTTATTACACTAATATTTGAACATATAATGGCCACGCCTGGCATGATATACCAAGTGAATACGCTGGGCGGAAAAATAAACAATACCACATTTGCATCGGGGTCATCGTACCCGCACAGGGGATACGATTTTGTGTCGGAATTGCAGGCCTATTGGGATGCACCCGGCCAATCGCAGCGGGCAGCTGATGCCACAACCGAGATTCTCAAATTAACGGAAGCAAATGGGATCACCAGGCAGTATGTTAACTACTGCAGCATGCAGTTCAGCAATTGGGAATATGCCTATTACGGTGATAATTACGGCCGGCTACAAGCCATAAAGCGCAAGTATGACCCTGACAATAATATCAGGCACCCGCAAAGTGTAAAGGGGTAGAGAGGGATTCAAACTGAGCTGTTCTCTACTTATCCCAATCCTCAATTTTCAGCAACCTGAAGAAAGCATCTTCTTCTATTTCCCTAACACAGCCGGGCGAAAGGTCGCCGAGTGTAATATCTTCTATTGAAGTACGTATGAGCCGCATGCAGGAATGATTTACTGCACGCACCATGTTGCGGATCTGGTGAAACTTGCCCTCATAGAGCACTATCTCCAACCATGAATTCGATACGTATGGGTTCTGCTCCAATTGGTGGGGAAACACATTGGGCAGGCTATCCAATAGTTGTATCTCGCAAGGCTGGGTCTTGTAATCACCCTTGCCCCGAACGCGGATCGTCACGCCATCCCGCAACTCCTGCACCTTTTCCTCCGTTATCGCTTTCGTAACGCGTACCAGGTAGGTGCGTTTATGCGGTGCTTCTCCCTGAAAGAGCAGCTTCGTCACCTTCTTATTGGTAGTGAGCAGGAGCAGCCCTTCCGAGAGACTATCCAGCCTGCCAATGGAATGAGTACCCTCCGGGAAATCAAAATCAAGGTCGCGGAGGAGCCGCACATCTTCCACACTCACAAATTGCGAGACCATATTGAAAGGCTTATTGAGTGCAAAGTAACGGTGTTTGGTAGGTGTCATGAGTTACTGGCAAAGGTAGGGGTGCTGTTGACATATCTCAGGGTTAGTTGAAACTAAAAGGGTTTCAAACTTTCGCCTGAAACCCTTTTGTGGAGCAGAACTAACCAACCTCATCCTTATCTGCTTTAGTTTTCATCTCATGCGCACAGCGAACACGAGCCTATCCAATTATTTGTCGATTCGGCGGCGGGGCGACAAAAGGCGGCCTCCCCGGCGGCTATAAAGGGTGCCAAACCTCCTCTTAAAAATAAATAACAAGCAGCGGAATAAATACTAAATGAAACTGCTATTACAGTAAGGTAAGTCGATTCTCTTTTTGGCATATCAAAATTCTCATTAAAGTGTCGTACAATAACAAATAGAAAAAATGCAGTCGTAAATGCTCCTATACTGTCAATAAGAAATAGTTTCTTTTGTTTTTCGGTAAAATATTCTACTAGTTCTTTCATCATTCTATCCACTTGAAAATTAGTTATCATTGTCTGTTCTGTCAGATGCTTGGGTGCGAGGCCATTTCCAT
>CANCOG010000389.1 GCA_947379685.1 Flavipsychrobacter stenotrophus
CTGAACCGCATTATCATTCTGTTGAAACTACAGCTGAATGAATGCAGGCACAACCTGATAGACATACAAAAACAGATCATAGAGTACCTCAACCGCATCAAGCATCAAAGTGGTGTAATTGAAAAACTGCGCCAGATAAAGTACCTGAAAGATCAGTTCGAGCTCAGGAGCAAGACCAATATAAAGGAATTGCTGAATGAGAATACAGCCGTGCTGTTCGAGCCAAACCCAACCTATCCGCTCAATATTCCTCTTGATCAGTTGCAGACCGATAATGATGCCGTAGAGGTGATCAGGAAAGTGGCAAAGCGCATCAAGACAAATGTCAAATCGACACAATTGCTGGCCGGGAACATCTCTGACGAATACCTCGAAACGCTGGTACAGGAGGAAATACAGATCAACCTCGATGAAGTGAAGAACGGTTTCCTGGCTGGTGGCAATAATCTCTTCGAGTTCATTTGCAGTTATGACTTTGGCAGGGATGTAGGATTCGACGAGTGTGTTACCATTTATTGCCAGATGATTTCGCAGTTCGATACTTTATTTAAGATCACCGATGTCTATAACAACAAGCAAGATGTTGAATTTGCAATGGTTTACCCCAAATAATTAATCAATGGCCGTACCAAAACATACTTCCGATATATTTGAGATACTGAGTAAGGGGCAGTTTATTTGCTCCAACAGTACTAAGGACACCACGAGAAAGCTGTACAATATCATTGATGAGAATTTCGATGATCTCTATGACTATTTTAAGGCCATTAACCTGATATTGGAGAAAGGCGACGAGTACTACATGTTCACCCGCCTCGAAAACAAAACCGACCTGGAACGTAAGATAGAAGCGGCTTTCAAGTGGATAGATATACTTGATTTTTTCAAAACCTTTGATCATTCTTTCGGGGCTGGGTACCGGTTTACTCCGGCCGATATTTTAATAAAACTCTCAGTTGATGTAGACCTCAAAAATAAACTCGAAGGGTTGAAGAAGTATGCCGCGGGCAAGGAAAAACATGCTGAGATATTGGACAAAGTACTTGACCAGCTAAGGCGCGATAATTTTATTGACCTTGAAAATGAGATTTCCAACAGTTACAAAACCCTTTCGTCTTTCCATTACCTGGAGCGTTTGATACTATCCATAAATATCCCTGAATCAGTACAAAATGAGATACTTAAATAAGATATTTTTTATAAATAGTGCCAATGTAAAGTACGCTGAGATCGCAATTGATGGCAACGTGCATTTTATTGGTACACAAGGGGTGGGCAAGAGTACATTGCTCAGGGCCATCCTGTTCTTTTACAATGCCGATAAATTAAAACTGGGTATAGAAAAAGGTAAAAAGACCTTTGATGAATACTACTTTCCCTATGCCAATTCCTACCTGATCTATGAAGTAGCACGGGAGACTGGTTCATACTGCATTATGGCCTTTAAGGCACAGGGCAGGGTTTGTTTCCGTTTCATAAATGGTCCTTACAACCAGGATAATTTTATTGACGGAGAGGGTAAGGTTAGGGTATGGGATAGTATTCGTGATAGCCTGGGTAAAAAGGTGAGTTACACCAAGAAAATTGACCGTTACGAAGAGTACCGCGACATTTTGTATGGTAATAACCTGGGACTGGAAAAGGAGTTCAGGAAGTATTCACTCATTGAAAGCCGCCAATACCAAAACCTGCCGCGTACCATACAAAATGTGTTTTTAAACTCCAAGCTGGACGCCGAGTTCATCAAGCAGACCATCATCATGTCGCTAAATGAAGAAGATGTGAAGATTGAGCTGGATAAGTACGCATTGCACCTCAAGGACTTTGATACCCAGTTGGCCGACATCAATAAATGGACGGAAACCAATAAGACGGGCGAGATACCGGTGCGTAAAATGGCGGAGAATATTGCCCGCATCCATTCCGCCATACAGTCGCTGAACAGGGAAAAGAAAGAGACAGCCATTCAATTGTTTCAGGCTTGTGGTGCAGATGTAAAGGAGCAGCCAGTAGTGGAGAAAAGGTCTGCCAACTTGCAGGGACAGCTACAGCTGGTGCAGCAAAGGGCCGATGACCTGAAAGGAAAATTTCAGGCCAGAAGGGATGAAGTGCAAAAGCAAATAAACATTCTCGATAACGACCTTAAGCGCGCTAAGAGCCGGGCAGAGTACTATGAAGGCATCAATATCGGCGCAATTATACAGCGGGTAGGCCGCAAAGATTTTAATGAAGCAGAGCGCGAAAGGCTGATGGGGGAGAAGATGCTGCTCAATGCCAAATTTACGGAAATTAACAGCCGTTACGAGGCACTGATACAACAACAGCAGCATGCGCTTTCGGGTTTTGAGCACGCCCAGCTACTTCGCAAGAATAAATTATCTGAAGAATTCTTAGTGTTTAAGAACGAGATAACAGAGCAATACAATCATGCTTTTGCTGAGATAAGGAAGCAGCACCAGGATGCTCTGGATGTTGCCCGCAACGTTATTTCGCAAAAGAAGGACACAATCCATGACCTGAAACTAAAAAAACAACGGACCCAGTTACAGCGCTATTTTGAGCAGGAGCTGGAAACACTGAAACATGAAATAGCAGAACTACAGCAGAAGATAAGAAATACCGACATTGACATTGCTGACTCCAAAAAGCAAACTGAAACGCTGCAAAAGCAATGGGAACTTGATCAGGAACTGAGCGAGGCAACATTTGAGCGTAAAATAGAAAAGCAAAGGGAGGATGGCAAGCAATTCACAAATGCACTGGCCACAATAGATGCTAGACTCGAAAGCAATAAGGATTCATTGTATGGCTGGTTGGGCAGCAATATGCCCGGCTGGGAAAACACTGTAGGCAAGGTTATTGATGAAGAGCATGTTCTGTTTCAGGCAGGGCTTTCGCCTCAGTTGTCTGAAGTAAGCGGCAATTCATTATTCGGGCTGAAGATCGATCTGCAGGAGATCAGCAAGAATGTGAAAACCGTGGCCGACTATGAACATGAACGGGCTGATAATTTGCGTAAAGCTGAAGCCAATCGCGCAAGCCTTAACGCCCTCATAGAGCAAAAGAATGATGCCAGTGATAAACTGAAATCGAAATACCAGGGAAAGATAAAGGAGCTGAACGGCTCTCGGCGGCAGATGGAATATGACCTGCAAAGAAGCAAGGGTCAGCTGCAGGTGAGCGAAGTGAAACAGGCTGACCTGTTACGGAAAGCAGTAGAGGAAAAGGAAAGGTTGTTGCAGCAGGTTGCAATGGAGATTGAAAAGGCATCGGACGAGTTAATAGCCGAGGAAAAGAACCTGGCGACGATAGAAGCTGGTATACAGAAGCAGCTGGAAAGCAAGGAAAAAGAAAGGAATAAAAAGGTTAAGACTGAAGACCAGCGAATAAAGGAGCTGATTGCCGGGCTGGATGAAGAATTACTTGCAAGAAAGCAGGAGACGGCCGAGCGCATAGACGCGATCAAACAACAACAGACCCAAAACCTGCAGCAGGAAGGAGCCGACGTGCTGCGTCTGGCCGAGATAGAAAGAGAATGGGTTGCGGTAGTGAGGGAGTTGGATTTTATTAATGAGAACCGCGACCGCGTTGCTGAATATAACAAGGACAAGCGCGAGTTGCTGGATCATATTGATACCTTCAAGACCGAAAAAAGATTGAAAGAAAGCCAGCTTGAGAATGAACAAGAAAAATTCAACCTGCAAAAGCAAAAAATACAACAGGAAATAGAGTTGCTGGCCGCGGAGATCAGGGGATTAAATAACCGTCTCGCTGTAATAAGCGAAGGGCTCAGCACGTTTGAGAGTTTTAAACAAACCGACCATTATCAGCAGATAGCAGAATTTGAAGAGCAGCAGTTGACAGGTGCCGAATCTGCGGTAGGACTAAAAGCGCTGATAGATATCCTGAATGGTAAAATATACACCATACTCGAACGTTATAATGACTTACAGTCGGCTATCAATAAATTCCTGGGTAACTTCTCGTCACAGAACATTTTCGGCTTTAAAACGAATCTGGTAGAAAGGGAAGATTTCATTGTGTTTGCTGAAATGCTGTACGAGTTCCTGGAGGAAGATAAGATCGTTCAATATGAAAGGCGTGTGAATGAACGTTTTGCTACCCTTATTCGCCAGATAGGCAAGGAAACGAACGAACTGACATCGAAGGGCGGCGAAATACAGAAAGTAATCACAGAAATCAATCGCGACTTTGAGGAGCGCAATTTTGCCGGCGTTATCAAGAGCATCAGGTTGCAGCTATCTGAGAGCCAGAATAAGATAGTGGCATTGCTGCAGGAGATAAAGAAATTCAATGACCAGCACAGCATGGGGCTTGGCGTGGTCGATCTTTTTTCTACCGGTGATAACGAAGGGAAAAACAAAAAGGCGGTAACGCTGCTAAAAGAATTTGCCCGCGAAATAAATGCCCGTAAGGAAAAGGAAATTGGCCTGCCAGATTCGTTTGAACTACAGTTTAGAATAGTAGAAAACGAGAATGATAGTGGATGGGTGGAAAAGCTGACCAACGTGGGTTCGGAGGGCACTGACATATTGGTGAAGGCGATGATCAATATTATGTTGCTCAATGTGTTTAAGGACAGTGCATCAAAACGCTTTAAGGACTTCAGGCTGCATTGTATGATGGATGAAATTGGCAAGCTGCACCCTAACAACGTAAAGGGTATTTTGAAGTTCGCCAATGACAGGAACATTCTGCTCATCAACAGCTCGCCTACATCTTACAATGCCATGGACTACAGGTACACCTATCTTCTTTCAAAGGATAGTAAGCATGTAACAACAGTAAAACGATTAATTAAAAAAGGTGCTGAAGCATGATAATGCCACTTTCAGTTGCTGAAAAACTATTGCAGCTAGCAGGGGGTAAACAACTCCCTGCCAGCTCTTTTAAACATGTAGTAGTTGAAGAACTGATAAAGGAAGGTATTGTACTGGAGCGTATTACAGGGCGCACAAAGCGAACATTGTTTGTTGCTGATTTCAGCGCCCTGAACAACTGGATTTTTAATCGGTATTCGATTAGGGATCTTGCAGCATATGTAGCTGTAATGAAAAAATCGGATGCCATTCGTGCTGATCAGGTAGCTTCA
>CANCOG010000390.1 GCA_947379685.1 Flavipsychrobacter stenotrophus
TAATGTAGGGCATTACGGGCAAAACGTCTACGTGGATAACGTCAATTTGCACGTGGTTATCCCTCCAAATTTAGGGGTTAACCCGCTTAGTGCCTTTGGTAAAATTGCTGTATCTCCAAACCCGACGGCCGGGAGCCTGCGTATTAACGGTACTGGAATTACTGACGGCTCCGTCACCATAACTTGCTTTAATATTTTGGGAATGGCAGTTGCCCGCACGGCAGAGTCGGTGATAAATGGTAACTTTCAATCAGCAATAGACCTGAGTGGGTTGCAACGCGGTATTTATATAGTAAAAGTACAATCTGCAACTGGTGAAAGCTACATGGAAAGGGTAGTATTGCAATAAAAATATTAGAGAATTTTAGCAAAAACAAATGAAAAATGGGCTCCTATAGTATTGGCGAAGCGTTGAATTTGCTGCTTGAAAAATCGAACTGGAAGTCGAAGGTGCATGAGTTGCGCATGCGGCAGGAATGGGAAGACATTGCTGGTAAAACAATCAGTAAATACACGCGAAATATAAACTTGTTCAATAAGGTGCTCACGATTTACACTGATGTTGCTCCTCTGAAAATGGAGCTACAGCTCGGCAAGGAGCAATTGAAACAAACGATAAACGAGTATTTTAAGGAAAGAGTAGTAGAAGAAATTGTTGTGAAATAGCCTCAGGTCATTTCACAACAATCTCTTACTTTAGGATGGAGTATTTATTTTGATTTGAAGCCCGAAACTACCTCATGTCATTCGATTCAACGCCGGGATGTGATTTCTGATCCCATTCGAAGTAATTATCGGCTATTGGCGCATTCGGTGTTATTTTACTGATGATATATTGCGTCTTGTTCCCGTTTTTAGACCAGATATTTCCGCCAACTATCATTGAAGACCCCTTATCAACCATTAATTCGATCTTACTTACCTGCTTGCTCTTGTCAATAGGACTAAGTTCAATCACGTCAACAGGCTTTCCTGCTTCCTTTCTTTCAGCAATGTACTTGTACGTGTATTCTTTATCGTAGAAGTTTGTCAGCAACTTAGCCGGAGAAATACTTTGTTCGTCGGGGTTGAATTTGGAAATCGTTACTTCTTTTGCATCCACATTATAATTCCACACATTTTTCGTGTCACAAATAATTTCCTGTCCACTCAGTTGCACATGGTATTTCTGACCCTTGAGAGAAATGGTTCCCTTTTTTGAATCAGTAACTTTCCCCCCTTTTCCTCCGGTCAATTTCAACTCGAAATTCGCTTTGAGCGATTTCAGGCTGTTTACTTTTTTGGTAACGGATTCCAGTATCGTTTTTGCCTTGGCATCAGTTTGGGCAAAAACAGAGTTGCCGGCAAAAATTAAAGTTACTCCGCATATTACGAATGCTTTCTTCATTTTCCTGTTTAAGTTGTTTTTTATTTAAGTATTAACTCTTTAAAGTTCCTAAAAATTCCTCCAGTTCAGTTTCACTATGGAAGTATACTTCCCTTGGTTTACTGCCAGCTGCCGGGCCTACAATGTTTGCTGCCTCCAGTTGGTCCATGATTCGTCCCGCTCTGTTATAGCCAAGGTTGAAGCGCCTTTGCAGATTGGATGTAGAACCTGACTGCATCTGAACCACAGTTCTTGCACAGTCTTCAAACAATTTGTCCCTGTTCTTAGGGTCGAAACTCTTTGGCCCACTATCATCATCATCCATTTCAGGTTCTGGTAATGGGTGTGCCTTGGGGTAGCCGCGTTGGCTGCCAATAAAGTTCACAACATTTTCAACCTCTGGTGTATCTACAAACGCACACTGCAAACGCAGTAACTCATTTCCATTAGAAATCAGCAGATCACCACGACCAACCAACTGCTCTGCACCACCTGTATCAAGAATCGTGCGAGAATCCACTTTTGCAGAAACTTTAAATGCGATACGCGCCGGGAAGTTGGCTTTTATGGTACCAGTAATTACATTTACTGAAGGGCGCTGAGTGGCAATGATAAGATGGATACCCACCGCACGGGCCAACTGTGCTAATCGTGCAATTGGCATTTCTACCTCTTTACCAGCAGTCATGATAAGGTCAGCAAACTCGTCAATCACCAGCACTATAAAGGGCAAGTACTTGTGTCCGTTCTCAGGATTAAGCCTGCGGGCAATAAATTTTTCGTTGTACTCCTTAATGTTTCTTGCTCCGGCATCCTTCAATAAACCATACCTGTCATCCATTTCATCACAGAGCGCCTTAAGGGTATAAATAACCTTCTTAATATCCGTGATAATGGGTTCCTCTTCATTTGGGAGTTTTGCCAGGAAGTGTTTTTCGATGGTCCTGTATATGGACAGTTCCACTTTTTTCGGGTCAACCATCACGAATTTGAGTTGCGATGGGTGCTTTTTGTACAACAACGAAACCAGAATCGCATTGATACCAACTGACTTTCCTTGTCCGGTCGCGCCCGCCATCAGCAGGTGGGGCATTGTAGCCAGGTCAACAATGTAGTTTTCGTTATCAATTTTCTTGCCAAGGGCAATCGGCAAACTCATTTTGTTATTCACGAACTTGTCGCTGGCCAGCAATGCCTGCATCGACACGATCTGCTTATTGGCATTAGGCACTTCAATACCTATCGTTCCCTTACCAGGTATTGGCGCAATAATACGTATACCAAGGGCCGCAAGGCTAAGAGCAATATCATCTTCAAGGTTCTTGATCTTCGAAATTCGTACCCCCTTAGCCGGAACTACCTCGTACAACGTAACTGTAGGGCCCACTGTTGCACTGATATGCTGAATCTCGATACTAAAGCTCAGCAGGGTTTGTACGATCTGGTCCTTGTTACGTTCCAACTCTTCCTTGTTCAGGGAAATGATTTCTTGAGAACGGTTCTCGAGTAAATCCAGAGTCGGGAATTTGTAATCTGGCAAATCTAATTCCGGGGCATAAGGTTCATTGCTTGCAATCGAAATATGTGCGCCATGCTTAATAGTTGTGGCTGCAGGCTTTTCCGGCTGTGTTTTTACTTCAAATGAGTAAGCATCGTCGGTGGGCTCAGGTTCGGCTTCATCTTCGTCACCAAAACCGTCATCAATGTCTTCGTCGCCCCAGCCATCGTCATCTCCATCATCCAGATCATCCATTTCAAGTTCATGGTGAACTACTTCTTCTGGTGCCACATTCCTTGGGTCTATGGCTTTTTCAACCATGTCCATTTCCCATTCTTTGTTTACGAAGCTGTTTTCAATTACTAGAGGAATGTTCCCGCTATCTTCTTTCAGTTTATTACCAGCCAAGGCAGGAGTTTTCCCTGGAGGAGGAACGACAATCGCTTCTGTTGTATTTTCGTCGGTTGTAGTTTTTGATGGTGTTTTCGCGGCGGGAGTTTCTCTAACAGGGATTTCCTTTGTTTTTGCCTCATTCTGAACAGCTTCAGATTCTGCCCCCGGCACATTAAACTCCGGCTCCTGCTTGTATTTAGCAGCCATCGCAGCTGCGCGTTCCCTCATTCTTTTTACGAATGGCCTAAGGTCAAGGGCAAATATGACGAATACAAAGAAAAGTATTGTAGACAGAAGCACCATGCCCGTTCCTGCGGTACCCAGAAGCCCGTTAAAATATCCAATGGTGTTCTTCCCCAGCGCACCACCCAAAGGAAATGCAGACGACGGGAACAAGTAGGTAAGGGTAGGGGCCAATAGAAGCAGTACCACCGATAACCACCTGATATAGCGAAGCACGGTGAGGGCTTTGTTGCCGTAAATGAGGTTAATGCCAATAGCTGCAATACCCATGCCTATTGCTATGGAAGCCACACCAGCTCCCTTGTATACAAGAATGTGTGCAAGTACAGCACCTAGCCTTCCTCCCCAGTTTGCCACAGGAGTGGTGTCACGGAAAATAAAGTTGAAGTAGCCCATCGGTGAGAACATATTGTCCTGGTCGGCACTCCAGCTGTAATAGTAACCAATAATAGAAAAACAGATAAACACGCCCGTTAACAGGAAGAATATTCCTGTGCCGAGCCGTATTTGCCGCTTTTTGTCCACGTGCAATGGTAATTCTCCGGCAGGTGTTTCCGGAGGTGGGACTTTTTTAGTTTTATTGGTTGTTGCCATTTTTGGCTTTTCTCTTTATTTAAGCACAATATTAACCTCAAAAACGCTTATTTACGCTTATGGAACAGATTTTTTGCTTACTATTGTGAAATATTTTAGAAATTCCATATTTTTGGGTAGTTTTTCGACTCGTTGCTGAAACATGCTTCGAATCGGAAAAATTATTCTGGTATTATTCCCGGCCTTAAGGCCTGTGATTTGTGAAGTAAGGCGGGATTGGGTATTTTGATATTTTCTGTGCTGAAGGAACAATTTATCCACAATTTGTGGCGTTAAATAAATTTTCTTTGGTTCGGAGCAAACGTTTTTGTTTTTTTGGTTGTCTTTATTAAAACTAAAGGTGTAAAATGACGTACAAATACTATAATAATAAACCTATTTTATCACGTTTCGGCGTAATAATACTGTTGCTATCATTGTTTACGGCATTTTCTTCGGTAGCGCAGGTTAGCGTCACTGGCGGTCAAACCGCTTCCCAGTTAGCTGCAAAACTAGCGGGACCTGGTGTGACTGTGTTTGGCGCAACTTTAACCTGCCCGGCAAATGCATATGGTGAGTTTTTAGTTACTTCAAGTACTTTGGGTATGGACAGTGGTATTGTGCTTACCTGTGGTAATGCAGTTACAACTGCATCAGTTGTGGGGGTGAACATCACCAACGGAGATACTGCTGGTGCTACAACAAATTTCGCCAATACTGATAATAGTTCATCCTCAACTGGCGGTGCAGGCGATGCGTTGCTGAACACCCTTACCGGAGGCTATCCGACATTTGACGCCTGTGTACTTGAATTCAATTTCAAACCTGCTGGCGATACAATAAAATTCAAGTACGTATTTGGCTCTGAGGAATATACGAATTACACATGCACTACATTTAATGACGTGTTCGGTTTCTTTATCACTGGTGGCGCATTCTCTACTCCAACAAATCTTGCAAAGGTACCGGGTACTTCTATTCCTGTTTGTATCAATAGTGTGAACTGCGGACCAACAGGTGGTGGTACAATGTCTACCTG
>CANCOG010000391.1 GCA_947379685.1 Flavipsychrobacter stenotrophus
TTTATGGGGATAGTAAGAGGTGTTATCGAAAAAGGGTACAAGCACTAGAATTGGATCAGACCAAAGGCAACAGTAATCTGTAATGGCTCAATCAGAAATATTGTAGATTTGGGCAAATTAACCGTAATAGATGAAGAACATTTTCGAACCAGCTACCCTGCAGGAATTCATAAAAAGAATAGATACGCTCAAAAACGATACCCAGGGGCTATGGGGCAAAATGGATGTGTCACAAATGATGGCTCATTGCTCGGTCGCGCTAACTGAAGCTTTAAGCGATGAAAAAGGAAAGCTTACACTTTTCGGTATTATTTTCGGGGGGATAGCCCGTAAATCAATAAGGGAAGAGAAACCGTTCAGACAAAACCTGCCAACTGCGAAGAATTTTATAATAGCCGACCGTCGTATTTTTGAACAGGAGAAAGAAAAATTGAAAATGTTGCTTACCCAGGTTTCCCAACACGGCCCTGAACCAATGACAGGAAAGATTCATCCTTTCTTTGGTAAAATAAGTACTACCGATTGGAGCAATCTGATGGTAAAACACATCGATCACCACCTGAGACAATTTAATGCATAACAATTTTACCTCGTTTCGAAATCTACTGATATGACAGCAATAGCTTTTTTCCGGCCACATATAAAAAGCGCTCAGTTCAGAGGGGCTTTGTTTGTACTGGTACTGGGTTTTATGTTTCAGTCGTGTATAGCACGACCGCGTGTAAATATAAACTGTAAAAACCCCAACCTTAAGTACATGGGGCGCATAGACCAGACCAGTGCATATGAGTCAATTATTTACTGGTCGGGGTCATCAGTTACCATGAATTTTACCGGCACAGAGGTTAAAGTGCGCCTGAAAGATGAACATGGCCTGAATTACTTCTATGCTATAGTAGATGGACAACAGTTCGTAAAACTCAAGACAGAACCGATTGAGAAACTATATGATATTGTATCAGGATTACCGGAAGGAAAGCACTCTGTGCAATTATATAAGATCACCGAGGTAAGAATGGGCAAGACGTCATTCTATGGATTTGAAATTTCAGACGGTGGTAAGGTGCTTCCTCCTCCACCTGACCAACAACGAAAAATTGAATTTTACGGCAACTCGATTACTTCAGGCTATAGCATCGATGATACAGTCAGCGACCAGGGCGGATCAGAATTCTTTGATCATTACTATACCTACGGAGCAATAACCGCGAGACATTTCGATGCGGCATTTCATTGTATTTCCAAAAGTGGGATAGGTATTATGATCAGCTGGTTTCCACTCATTATGCCCGAAATGTACGACCGGCTGAACCCCGACGTCGCTGCCGACAAGTGGGATTTTTCAAAATTCACTCCCGATGTGGTGGTGGTGAATCAGTTACAAAATGACGCAACGCTCAGCACCAAGACCGAGCATCCGCAGTTCAAGGCTCGGTTTGGCGATAAAGCGCCCGGCGAACAACAAATTGTAGAAGCATATAAAAATTTCATTACGAGCGTCAGGAGCAAGTACCCAAATGCAACCATAATTTGTGTATTGGGCAGTATGGGTGCAACGAAGCCAGGTGAGCCATGGCCTGGATACATTGAAAAAGCTGTAGCACAAATGCACGATCAAAAGATTTTAACCCACTTCTTTCCTTATAAAAACACACCCGGCCACCCAAAAAGAAAGGAACAAGCTGTTATGGCTGAAAGCCTGATCCATTTTATTGGTGAACACGTTAAATGGTGATTTTTTTTAATGGGTAATGGTTAGAAACTGTTGCTTTGTCCTTTGAACGACAACCGTTTGTGTATGTGCATCAACTGTACTTTGTGCACTTTATATACCCTTTTGTGTTAATCCCCTTAGCCATCGCATTGTGCCCTTCGTGAATCCCATTGTGTACTTTGTGGTAAGGAATTAAATTTGGACCAACCTAACTTTAACCAGTTGTAAACGACAAAACAAACAACTAATAGTTTATGAAAATAAGAGCAATTGTAACCGGAGCAACGGGCATGGTGGGTGAAGGCGTTTTACACGAATGCCTGCAACACAGAGATGTAGAGCAGGTGTTAATCATTGTCAGGAAACCAACTGGCATGACCCATCCGAAACTAAAAGAGATCGTTCACGGTAATTTCTTTGATTTATCAGCCATTGAAAGTCAGTTGAAGGGTTATAACGCCTGCAATTTCTGCCTGGGTGTTTCATCGGTGGGTATGAAGGAACCCGAATACACCAAAATGACCTATGATCTAACTATGCACGTAGCAACAACTCTGGCAAAAGCAAATCCGGATATGACATTTTGTTATGTTTCAGGAACTGCGACTGACAGTACTGAGAAAGGAAAAAGTATGTGGGCACGGGTAAAGGGGAAAACGGAAAATGACCTGATGAAGCTGCCATTCAAAAAGGCTTACATGTTCCGGCCTGGCTACATGCACCCCACTCCGGGCTTAAAGAATACACTGAAATATTACAAATACATATCCTGGCTCTACCCTATAGTCAAAGTATTGACTCCCAATTTCGTCTCCACTTTAGCCGACCTTGGGCGGGCAATGATCAATGTAACATTGAAAGGGTACGAAAAACAACTACTTGAAGTAAAGGACATTAAGGCAGTTGCAAAGATGTAATTGCCTTAATGTCCGTCACGTTCGTTTGTTAAGCAGCATTTTTTGTGCTAACTTTCTTGTGCAAGTCATCAACATGGCTCATAAATTTCGAAATGGCATCATCTGCATACAAACCAAATGCATCAATGATCATGCCTTTTGCACCATCACATGTTTCAATTACATATAATATAGCATTGTCCCCCGGGTCCGACTGGCCCTCAAACCGATAAAAATTCACGGCTTTAACCTCTTCAGGCCCATAGGTCTTGTCATTTAACGTTGAATACAGCCCCTTGGTCGACACAAGCAATGTATCTGTATATCCATCCTTCGTTAGTTTATTGGCACATGCAGTTAACGTATTCATAAATGGTATCTGCATCCCTTCTTCTGATTTATTTTCAATAGTTTCCATAATAATTTTGTTTTGGTAATTGTATACAAGCAAAACAAAAGCCAATTCACATTTAAATAAAAATAACACACAACACATTGATTTTGAAAACGAAAAAGTAAGGTCGATTTTATCAGGATAACTTTTTAACAAGAAACGTAGAAATGAATCCTCAAATTCCCTATTTTCCTTGTTCCCGAATTCAATATCCTGAATAAAGGGATTATTTTTGTGGCTTATGGACAATACTTCAGCAGTTTTACTGGAAATACTAAAATATACGATACCGGCACTTATCGTTCTCTTTTCCAGTTCACTTATAGTTAACAGGTTTTTGATCTCCCAAACACAGCGCAAGCAACTAGCGCTTTTCCAGGAATCGCAGGACATTACCTTAAGGCTGCGCCTTCAGGCCTACGAGCGCCTGATCATTTCGCAGAACGCATCAGCCCCCGTTCGCTTTTGCCGCGCATTTACGACCCGGCAATGACCGTAATGGACCTCAGGCAATTCATCACTATGAATATCCTCACCGAATTCGAACACAACCTTTCCCAACAGATTTATGTATCTAAAAGTGTTTGGGAAACCGTTAAAAATGTAAAGGACCAGGAAATTACAATGGTGAACCAGATAGCCAGTAAAATGGAAATGGACGCACCTGCAAAAAACCTATACTCCCTCATCCTCGACTACGTATTAAAAGCCGAGGGCGAAACACCAACCGACGTTGCCATCGCCGTCATTAACGAAGAAGTGAAGAAAGTTATGGCTTTCGGGAGTTACTAATTAGACAATTCGATAATTCGGCAATTTGCCAATTGGATTAGGCAAGCAAATAGTGCTATAATCCCTTTTACTAACTTAACCAGAACTTCTTTGCGTCTTTGCTTCCGATAGACTAAAACCGAGTTGAATTAACTGTGAGCTGCGCCTTGGCGTCTTTGCGCGAAACCCTCAGATATTAATAATGACGCCACACGCATTTTAAAATATTAAATTACCCGACTGAACCAGCGTCGAATTGGGAAAGTGAAAAATTGAAAAAACAAAAATGAAAACAATAAAAATTGATTCAGGGATAGAGATAAAGGAGTTGTATTGCGAACCAATAAAAATGGATGAATTACCCGGGGTATTCCCGTTCACAAGGGGCGTTCACCCGGCCATGTACCGCGACAAGATGTGGACCATGCGCCAGTATGCCGGCTTTAGCACTGCTGAAGAATCTAACAAAAGATACCACTTCCTGCTTAGTCAGGGCGTTAATGGCTTATCGGTTGCTTTCGACCTGCCGACACAGATTGGGTATGATTCTGACCACGCCATGTCAGAAGGTGAAGTTGGAAAAGTAGGTGTAGCTATAGACTCGTTGCGAGATATGGAGATCCTGTTTCAGGGCATTAAACTCAGCGATATCTCTACTTCTATGACCATCAATGCCACCGGTTTCATCCTGCTGGCATTATATATAGCGCTGGCGAAAAAACAGGGGGCGGATATTAAGAAGATTTCAGGAACCATTCAAAACGATATCCTGAAGGAATATGCAGCCCGTGGCACCTACATATACCCGCCCGTGCCCTCCATGCGCCTGATAACCGATATATTTGAATATTGCAGCAAGGAAGTCCCGAAATGGAATACGATCTCTATCTCCGGCTATCACATTCGCGAGGCGGGTTCTAATGCGGTTCAGGAGTTGGCATTTACGCTGGCGAATGGTAAAGCATACTTGCAGGCTGCCATTGAAAAAGGACTGGATATCAACGTATTTGCACAAAGGCTATCGTTCTTCTTTAATGCGCACAACAATATTTTTGAAGAAGTAGCCAAATTCAGGGCAGCAAGGCGCATGTGGGCCAATATCACCAGAAGCCTGGGTGCTACCGATGCAAGAGCCCAAATGCTCCGTTTCCATACCCAGACAGGTGGCAGCACCCTAACCGCACAACAGCCAAAAAACAATATTGTCCGGGTGGCATTGCAGGGACTTTCCGCAGTTTTAGGCGGCACCCAAAGCCTGCATACCAATGGGTATGACGAGGCCCTGTCCTTACCTACCGAAGAAGCAGCATCTATTGCCTTACGCACCCA
>CANCOG010000392.1 GCA_947379685.1 Flavipsychrobacter stenotrophus
AGTGTATGGCCTGCCCACAGTGCCTGTACTGCAAACTACCGGCATGCTGCCTGCCAGGGCAGTTTTTGAAAAAGAAGTATTAAGCCTTGTTGCCCTGCCCAGTGTTTTTAACTCGCATGATGTTGCACATGGCAAGCCATGCAGCATGGAAGGGCTGGTAACCAGGAATATTAACGAATATGGTGTAGATGAATTTCAGCAAAATGTGTTCAAGTACGTGCGAAAAGGGCATGTGAAAACCGACGAGCACTGGACAAGGAACTGGAAGCGCGCACCATTAAAAAATGAAAGAAAATGAAACCAATCATAAAAGATAAAAATTGGGATAGCTTGCAAAAATATGATTGGGTAAGCGATATGAATGGCGTGCCCCAAAGCCCTGTGCACCATGCCGAGGGGGATGTTGCAGTGCATACACAAATGGTATTGCATGAATTGGTTAACCTGCCGGAATTCTCGGAGCTGCCAGAAGATGCAAAAGAGATAGTTTGGGTTGCCACGCTGATGCACGATATAGAAAAGCGGTCCACCACGCGGGTAGATGAAGATGGGCAAATAGTATCGCCGGGGCATTCAAAAAAAGGTGCACAAACGGCAGGCGGCATACTCTACAGGGATTTTACAATTCCATTTGAGTGGCGGCAGCAGGTTATAGGCCTGGTGCGCCACCACGGTCTGCCATTATGGGGGCTTGAAAAGCGCGACCCGGTAAAGGCCGTGATACAGGCCAGCCTGGAGGTAAACACAGAATGGCTTTACTTGCTTGCCAAGGCCGATGCTTTAGGGCGCAGGTGTACCGATACTGCCTCTCTGCTAGAAAGGCTTGAGTTTTTTCAGGAACTATGCAAGGAGCAGGGTTGTTGGGGCGAGCCAAGGCGCTTTGCAAGTAGCCTGGCGAAATTCAGTTATTTCAGAAAAGATGATCAAAATCCGGATTTTGTTCCATTTGAAAATACACTTTCTGAAGTATTGATTGTGTCCGGAATAGCAGGCAGTGGTAAAGACCATTACCTCGCCAAAAACCATCCTGGCCTGCCTGTGGTGTCGCTAGATCAAATGAGACGTGAACATAAAATCGACAGGAACGACTCAAAGGGCAACGGCAGAAAAATACAACAGGCCATAGAGCAAGCCAAAAAATACTTGCGTAAGGGAGATGCTTTTGCATGGAACGCGACCAATATCACTGCCCAGATGCGTGAGCAGCTAATCGATCAATTTGCGGTTTACAAGGCCAAGATAACCATAGTCTATGTGGAGGCGCCATACACCAAATTGCTTGCGCAAAACAAGAACAGGGAGCACCCGATACCTGCCATAGCCCTGGAACGTATGATTGATAAACTGGAGGTACCCAAGGCATGGGAGGTGCATGAGGTAATTTATGTTACAGCATAATAGCTTGTCAGAAGGGAAATCAAGCGATTGGTTTCCCTTTATATTTTCATTCGTTGGGGAATTTAGCCCGATGGCTAAGTGCCATAAAGATAAAATCTTACCTTTCATTGCCTGATTATGGTCCGATTAGACTTGCATAAGCAACACAACCACGTTATTCGTCATTTTCATTAAAAAAATATACATCTGGAATAGACGAAAAATTTCGCCTTTCAGTTAAAAAAAGTGTGGAGTATTGGGCTGTTTTTGTTAATTTAGTGTTGTAGCGTGAGAGATACCCAACCTTTTTCAAGATAAAGCAGTCTTATTCAGGGTAGTGAATTAATAACCACAATACTTGTCTATAGCATTGGCATATACCGTAACAAGTCAGGTAAGTGAGTTAGAACAACTCATCCAGGGGTGCATTCGTAACGAACGAAGCTCACAGGAGAAGTTATACCATCTATTTTACCCGAAAATGATGGCAATGGTCCGGCGCTACATCGATGATGAAATGCAAGCTGAGGAGGTGATGAATAATGGCTACCTCAGGGCCTTCCAGAAATTGAATCAGTATAATTTTCAGGGATCGTTTGAGGGGTGGTTACGAAAAATTATTTTTCACGCTGTTTCAGACTATGTAAAACAAAATAGCCGTTACGATGAAAAAACTGTACTAATTGAAAAAGATGAACTGGTACATAAGGATCACGCAGACAAATTATATTACGATCAGTTGCTGAAACTGGTTCAGGCATTACCGGACGCGACAAGGGCAGTATTCAATATGTATGTAATGGAAGGCTTTACGCACAAAGAAATAGCTAACTTATTAGGAATTAGTGAAGGAACATCAAAATGGCACCTGTCGGAAGGCAGAAAACAGTTGAAAGAACGAATTGAAAAATTGGAATTGCATTTAAAAGCATAAAAAACATTATCCATATGGATAACAACCTTATTAATATTGATGATCTGGTCAGGCAGCGCCTGGGTGGGGGAGAAGAGCGGGAGCGCTCCGGGGCATGGCTCCGGATGCAGGAACTGCTGGAGGAAGACAAGCGGCGTAAACCTTTGGGAATGGTCAACTGGAAACGGGCAATGACTTATGGTGGCTTACTGCTGCTGTTAGGCACTGCTACCGTGGGTAGTTATGAAGTCACCACTGCTTTCAGAGGGAACGGCACACCTGGCACAGGAGACCAACCCCTGGCCAATGCCAGCAATGCAACCACTAACGGAGTTCCCGGCAGTGAATCCGGCAACTCTACTACACAACAAAACCCAACCGACGGTAATACTGTAGGTAATGCCACCGGAACTCCCGCGAATCATAACAAGCCCGGAAAGCATAATGGCCAGTCAGGATCTAACATTTCTTCAACGTCAGCCAATGCAACCACAGGTGTGGTTGCGGCAGTTAATAATAATAGCCACCAAACCGTAACAGAACAAGGTATTAATAAAGATGGCCAAAGCAATGCTGAAAGGGTGCCACAGGCTGGAATTCCAGTTCATAACAATAGTAATTCAGTAGCAAACACCCACGTAGCTCATACAAACTCAAACGTAAATAATACAAATTCAAGCGTAAATAATACAAATTCAAGGGTAACTAATACAAAATCAAGCGTAACCAAGTCAAGCACTAGCGTAAATCATACAAACAAAACAGCCCTTACTGCATTAACTCCGGCATATACTAAGACAACCCATAATAATGGTGTGAGCGTTGCTCAGCCAATGGCCAATCAGGGTATCCGGAATAACAGTTCTGCTGTAACTGTTGATCAGTCCCATGCAACTACGGGTACTTCCGTAGCAGCGAATGGCACAAACAACGCATCAACTGGCGTTCGTGACAATATCACTATGGATAAGCTTGCCCTTAATGCCGCCGCTACTACAACTGGCGCTAGCATCAAGTCAGCCGATTATCAGCAACCTATTGTTCCTGTTGCGCAAAATGCAAATGTTGCTAAGCCAGTTTCCAGCGGTGCGGTAGCACATAAAGTTGCGACAGTTACGCCTGCTAAAAAGGTAACTAACACAGGCAAGGCAAGATTGAGTATGGCAATTTCTGCTGCCAAAAAACAAAGCACACAGAAATCAGCTGGTTCTCCAAAAGGTGGCGGTTATACTTCAGGTGGAACAAATTCAGGAACGGCAGCTAACAGCACACAGGGTGTGCATGGCGGCATGAAGATGACCAATGAGGAAGAAGATAACCTGAAGATTTATGGCGCTGACGGATCTGAGATTGAAGATAATAACAGTATGAAAATCAGCACCCCAAGGCATCGGGGACATGCAAACAATTCCTCTGCCAGGAAGCCATTGAATGCAGTAGCATCTGCAGCTCCGACTTCTGCTAATGATAAGGCTGCAACTGAGGATAAGGATATTGTTAAGAAACAGACAGTTAGGAATATAAATCTCCGTCAAAAAAGGACAGGCACTTATCCTGGCCGTATACAGACTGAACTAGATACTACTTCGGTAGATGTTGCCGACGAGGTAACAGTTGAAAAGAGGAATGCAGCGGGGCAGAGCAAGAACTCAGGTCCTTCGGCTGAAGTTGCTGAAAATGTTTACAGCGCCGGTGCCGGTTCGGCACAATCGCAGAAAGCAGCGAATAACCCTTCTTTTTCGAAGAATACACAAACTAATGCTGCTGGTAAGCAAGGAAACGGAAATACTGCAAGTGCTTCTGGCTCGTCAGCTGGTTCTGCAACTGCTTTAGCAGCGTCACCGCTGGTAGCTTCTGCTGCTCCGTCACCGGTTGTTCCGGCTGCTGCAGCTCCGGCCACAGCGACAACGCCAGTAGAAACAAAGGCTGCCATTGCGAATAAGAAAAAGAAAGGATCACATTTCTTTGAAAATATTTCCGCTGCGTTCAATGATGTAAAACTCAGGATAAAGGGTGCCCAGTTTGCACCAGGTCTTACAGCAGGCATCAATGGTACTTTCTTCGGGCCTAACAGCTTCAAGGGATTCCAGTTCGGTGGCACAGCTAATTTTGAGCTCGATGACAAGTGGAGCTTCATGGCTGAGTTGAAATACTTCCACAGAATGAATAACAACTTTGCGATGTATGATACTTATATTGATTACAAAAACAACGATTCAGTAACCAACACATTCAGCTTCTCTACATTACATAGTTTTGAAATGCCATTGTCGTTCAGGTATAGCGTTAAGAATTTCGATTTCTTTGCAGGTGGCAATTTTGTGTACACGTTGAGCGTAAATACTGGTCCGGCACCGTTAAGCTTCCGCGGTGGGGTACCTTATGCACCTGGTCAAACTTCAGCACCTCAGTTGGCTGAATCAGATTTCAGCGCAAGGTTTGGTATTGGTTATCTGTTAGGAGTGGCTTACAAAGTGAATCCTAATGTTACCCTCGATTTCCGTAATGTCCAAAGCGTATGGGACAATATGAAGTCAACCGGTGCAACTAAAGTATCTGCTGAGTTGTACAAGAGTCCTTCACTTCAATTCTCCCTGCTGTATCGTTTAGGCGCAGGAAAGAAATAATAAGTATTTGCTTGTTTAAATAATAGTCCCGCACCCAAAAAGTGCGGGATTTTTTTGGATTGTAATGTCGATGCGGAAATACAATTAGTTTTGTACCATTACAATTGAAACGGAAATGTCTGCAGGATATTCAGGAACACCATTGGCTAAAAAGCTCGGTATAAAAGCAGGAGATACGCTCAG
>CANCOG010000393.1 GCA_947379685.1 Flavipsychrobacter stenotrophus
GCACTTATCATCAGCTACCCGACCTATACAAAGCCTGTTCGCCCATTGAGCATATAACCTCTGCCTGCGTGCCTACTCTTACGATACATGGTGTTATTGACCCACTGGTGGCTTATGGGCATAGCACACGACTGGAAGAAAAACTGGAACAGGCTGGCGTAAAACACTACCTGCTTTCTATGCCTTGGGCAACGCATGGCTGCGACTATACGCTCAATGGCCCGGGCGGGCAATTGAGCACTTATGCAGTAGAGCAATTTGTGCAAATGGTGACGCAATGACGCATGAGTAATCCAGAACTCCAAGTATCAGCAATTCTGAAAAGCCAACCAAATTTACACTTCCACTAATTCTCTTGCATTGTTGATAGCCGCTTCGCTTGGTTGCTCGCCTCCTATCATCCGGGCAATTGCAAGAATGCGTTCGGGTGTCTCCAATGTTTTTACGCTGGTAGCAAGTTTGCCGGTTTTGTCGGCTTGCTTGAAGACGTAAAAATGCCGGGAGCCCTTTGCCGCGACCTGTGGCTGATGGGTAATACAAATAACCTGGTGATACGCCGATAAGTCGCGCAGCAACACACCAACCTGGCGGGCCGCTTCACCGGAAATGCCTGTATCCACCTCGTCAAAAATAAGGGTAGGCATATGCAGCGCCTTGGCTGTAAGCGATTTCAGGCAAAGCATGATACGGCTCATTTCACCACCGGATGCGGCCTTCTGCAAACTGAGCATCTGACCGCTTTTGTTGGCATCCAGCAAAAACTGAACGCTATCAGTGCCGTGCAAGCCAGGCTGGATTGTTTCTATCCTCGCTTCAAAACGGGCATTGGGCATGCCCACTAATACCAGCAACTCATTCATCTTCTGAACAAAGCCGGGTATGGTCTTCTTGCGTTTGACTGAGAGTTTTCCGCCTTCATCCAACAGACCCTTGTAGA
Source organism: Flavipsychrobacter stenotrophus (assembly GCA_947379685.1). Taxonomy (GTDB): domain Bacteria; phylum Bacteroidota; class Bacteroidia; order Chitinophagales; family Chitinophagaceae; genus Flavipsychrobacter; species Flavipsychrobacter stenotropha_B. The sequence goes on from CANCOG010000393.1 coordinate 938, forward strand.
GCTCATCTTCCTCCTTTGCCAGGCGCTCTATGGCATTATTAATATCTTGGGTTGTCTTCAATTCTTCCTCCAGCCTGGCCTGCAACTCCAGTAATTCGTCGGTACTGTTTACGGAATGCTTTTTGAATAATTTGTACCCAATGTCTACCCTTTGCTGTAACTCGTCCATTACTTCCGGATCAATTGACACCTTGCCTTCCTCAACACTCAATTCATCGGCAATGTCCTTGAGCTCAGCCCATGCCGAAGTAAGCCGCTCCTGTAGTGGTTTCAGGGCTGGTACAATATCGGTGATGCCCTGTAGTTGCTGACCCATTCGTTTCAATTCGTTCACCATGGGTTGCTCCCCTTCGTCCAGAATATTCCTGGCTGAACTGAGCACCTGTATAATACGCTCTGCATGACCCATTTGTTTCAATTGCAGCGACGCATGCTCTATTTCTCCGGGCTTGAATCCAGCTTGTACCAATTCATCGAGCAGATATTGCTTGTAGTCAGCTTCTTTCTGCCATTGCGCATGCTTTTCACGGTTATCATTGAGCAGACCTTTTACTTTTCGGTGTTTGTAAAACAAATCCCTGTACGCAAATGCCTGAGCCGATGTGCCACCAATGGCATCGATAGCTTCCATCTGAAAATAGTCTTCTTCCAGCGCCAGATGGCCAAATTGCTGATGAAGGTCCACTAACAAGGAAGTCAACCGATTCAGCACACCCAATGTTACCGGTGTATCATTCACAAACGCGCGGGACTTACCGTTTGCGGCAATTTCCCGGCGAATGATACACTGTTCCTCAAAATCGAGCTCATTGGCCGCCAATGCCTTTTTAAAGGACTCGTTATCTGTCACATCGAAATACCCCTCTACTACCGATTTCTCACTTTTATTAATGAGCACTGCGGTATCGGCACGCTCACCCAGGATAAGTGACAATGCACCCAGTATGATACTCTTACCTGCACCGGTTTCCCCCGTAACAATATTCAGGTGGGCGTCCGGCTCAATGACCAGGTTATCTATGATAGCGTAATTTTTTATGACCAGCTTTTGCAGCATTATTCTATCGTTATTCGTTGTTGCTCTCCGGCATCCGGAGAGTAAATGTCCGGGTGTAAAATTAATGAACCAAACCGTAACAATCAGGGCTTGGCAGTATTAAAAAATTAAATCAATATTTTTGGATGCGCGGCATTGAGGGCAGGCCTTTACCTAACTTTTTTAGAAAAAACACAATGGAATAATTAAATATAAAGGCCGCACAATGGGCATTCCATAGTTTTTTTCACAATGGCATAGAAAAATGAAGGCAAATGGTTAATTTCGCGCCATATTAAGAAAACATATGTCGCACGAAACTCACAATAACGCAAACTCAGAAATAGCCAAGAGCAAGGTAGCCTTTGTATCATCGTTCTGGTTGATTGTCATCCTGGTTGGCCTGTTCATAGCCGCACTGAATTTTATTCCTGCTATGGCCGAAAAGGAAGGCAAGGGAGAAAAGAAGGAAGCTACAGAGGAAGTGCATGGTGAAAAGCCGGCAGCTGAAGGTGAAGCTAAGGAAGCGCCTAAAGCTGAAGCTGCTGCTCCCGCCCCTGCTGCCGAGGCACCAAAGGAAGCTCCAATAGAAGCAGAACATAAATAAGGTTTCACCTACCAACTAATGCAGGAAAACGATGTTATTGTAGTTACCGGGGCAGCAGGCTTTATTGGCAGCTACCTGGTTGGTTATTTGAACAACCTGGGTTTTAACAACCTGGTGATTGTCGATGACTTCAGTATGGAACGTAAGTGGCCAAACCTTGCGGGTAAGAAGTATGTGCACAAAATAGACAGGGAGCAGTTCTTTTCCTGGCAAAAGGACAGCAATATTCAAATACAGGCCGTATTTCACCTCGGTGCCCGCACTGACACTACGGAAATGGATTATGCGGTGCATAAGAAATGGAACCTGGATTACAGTAAGCAAATTTGGGAGCTGTGTGTAAACGAGCACATTTCGCTTGTATATGCTTCGTCTGCGGCTACGTATGGCGGCGGCGAACATGGATACAGTGATTCTGCTGCTATTGCCCATCAATTGCATCCCCTTAACCCTTACGGTGTATCTAAGAATGAATTTGACCTTTGGGCGCTTGACCAGCCAGAATGTCCGCCATTTTGGGCAGGACTCAAATTCTTCAATGTTTACGGCCCCAATGAGTTCCATAAAGAACGAATGGCGTCGGTAATTTTTCATGCATTTAGGCAAATAAAACAAACAGGAGAGGTAAAGCTATTCCGATCTCACAATCCTGACTACAAGGATGGGGAGCAGATTCGTGATTTCATTTACGTCAAAGACGTCGCCAGCATCTGCACCTGGCTGATGCAACACCAGCCTGAAAACGGATTATACAATACCGGCACAGGCCACGCCCGTACTTTTAAAGATTTGGTTAGGGCAATATTTGCTACGCTTAACCTGCCAGAGCACATCAATTTTATTGATACCCCGCTTGACATACGTGACATGTACCAGTATTTTACCGAAGCTGATATGAGCAAATTGTTAGCCGCCGGATATGACCAACCGTTCTATACACTGGAAGAAGGCGTTGGTGAATATGTGAGCAACTACCTGGTAGAGCAAAAGTATTTTTAAGAGGTCCTGCCTTTTATTATTTCAGGAATCGTACAAATTGGCATTTCAACATAATTGAAACGCCTGCAGTTCAAAACTGCAGGCGTTTCTCATTTGAGACTAAAAGCCGACTATTGCTTATTCAACTTCATTGTCTGTGTGTGTACATCATCTGTGTATTTAACAAGATAGATACCAGCTGCTAGCTGAGTGAGGTTCAGTTCTGCTTTGTCGGTGATCATTTCTTTTCTCAGCAATACCTTGCCTGTAAGATCGGTGATCATCACTACACCGTTTTCAGCAGCACCGGTCACCATTACCAATAGTTTTTCTGTAGCCGGGTTGGGGTAAGCCTGAACGCCGAAAGCATTTCCATTAATGGTATTGATGCCCACATTTGTAGTACAGAAAGGAGTGGTGATCCACGATGAATAAACACCCACATTACATTGGGTTCTTAAGTGCGCATAATAGCAGGTAACCTGGTTGAGCGAAGATACCACTTGCGTAGGGCCAGTTGAGAATGTACCAGAAGCTGGCGGAGTTGCCGAAACATCTACAGCGTATTCGTAGCCTATTGCTCCGGTAACTGCAGGCCAGTTAAGCGTTACACTGTTATCGAGAATTCCGGATATGGTCAGGGCTGTTGCCGGGTCACACAATGTAGTGGTAAATGGTATTGTTACCCAAGACGAGTAAACGCCACCGCCGCAATATACCTGTACGTGGGCATAATAATTGGTAGCTGGCAACAGCCCGGTAGCATTGTAGGTAGGCGCAGTCACAAAAGTTCCGCCACCACCCGGAGCACCGGCAAACGTATTAATGACAATGTTGTAGCCTCCTACGCACGCAGAGCCTGTCCAGGAGATCGTTGCACCCATTGACGAGATACTGGACGCTGTAAGTCCCGTTACCGTGTCACACGCCTGTGTTGTAAATGGAACGGTGACCCAGGCCGAGCTATCCGCAAAACTGCATAAGTGGCGAATGTGCGCATAGTATGCAGTTCCCGGAGTTAGAGAAGTATAGGAAATTGTATTCGAAAACGTATAAGAACCCGGCGTACCGACAACATAAGGTGTTGTATTTACAACGAACAGATAACCAGGGCCGCTCGCTGCTGCATCCCATGAAATAGTCACACTGGTATCGCAGATGTTGGAAAGAGTGAGCCCTGTAACCGTGTCACAGGTTTGGGTAGTAATAGCAATGGTAGTCCAGTTGGAGGACCCGCCGCTGCAATTATTCCTTACGTGAACATAATAAACAGTTGAACTGAGCAACCCGCCCACTGAGTCAATTGTAGACGTAGTAAACGTACCAGTTGCAGACGGGGCACCAGGAGTAAGGTTAACCACGTAGAAGTACCCAATGCTGCCCGAGACTGGTGTAAATGAGAACCTCACACTGGTATCGGTTGAGGTGCCCGTAAGTCCTGTTACAGTATCGCAATAGCCTGTAGTAAACGCTATTGTAGACCAGTAAGAATATCCGCCACTACAGTCGTGGCTCACGTGCGCATAATAAGTGGTGCCG
>CANCOG010000394.1 GCA_947379685.1 Flavipsychrobacter stenotrophus
TAACTATTTAGATATCACTACCTTCTGAGATTCAACTCCATTTTCGGTTTGAAGCTTAACAAGGTACATGCCATTTGGAAGGTCGTTAACAGATAGGCTTATATTATTATTACCCGCTACCATCTGGTCGTTGCTGATAGTCTTAACGGTCCTGCCCAGGAGATCGGAAACCGTTACAAATGCACCTGCTGCCTGATCTAGGTTGAAGCGGATATGCAACTCGTCGCTGGCTGGGTTAGGAGCACAATTCAGACCTGCATTAATGTTATTTGCATCTGTAATAGATAATTTGTTAGGCTTGAGTTTGTAAAATATTGCCTCAGACAAATACATCTGGCCGGTAGTTGAGCCAGCAGTGTCGTAGGTAAGAGAAAAAAATGGATTATGGAATCCCGGCTTGTACCAAACGTAGGTTTCATACCTGGCATACGTTCCAGCCGAAGTACCCATGCTATCGAAAGTATGGAAAATGCCATGAATCCTGATCGCATTTGTATCTGTGCCAGAAGGAAGCGTTATAGTACCATAACCATCACATACAAAACTATCTACCTCCCTATGGTATAAGGCAAGAGACGACACATATGCTGTAACTGTATCGACATAGCTACTATTATAGGTGAATGGGTAACGGATCATATCCTGCTTATCTATAAAATTCAACGAACTATAACCTGAACCCGTGAAATTTGCATAAACACCAACCAAAGAAAATGCATTGGCATTTGCGTTACAATAATAGTAGTCGCCATAATTAAGGTAAGCGATGTTACTACCAATGATTGAACCGCATGCAGGAGTAGAATCACATGCCATATAAATTGAGGTATCATAATTCATAGCAGACAACACAGGAAAACTCCAGGTAGCGTGAGCACCGCCAGCCCCCTTGTCAATGCCTAGGGTATCAAGATACCGCGCATAAAATGTTTCGCCAAAAACGGGATTACCGTTTGCTGCGGTCATGGTTGGTTGAGCGTAAAGTGCCGCGAAGGCAAAAAGAGACATCAATACAGATAGTACTGTTTTTTTCATGATAGAAATAGATTTTGATTTGCAATTCAAAACGCAATTCCCGTGCCAAATGATATAATGCAGACTGTTAAAATTATATAAATGTGGATTTCATTAACAATGACGTACTGCAATCAGCCTGATGAAAAAATCTAAATGAAAGCGGGTTTTCACAATCAGGAACAATTTCAATTTGCAATAGCGGTATTGAAGCGTAATTAATTGCAATCGCTACCTTTGCACACGAATTCATGCAGCGCCCATATACTATAGCCTTGGTGGGTAACCCCAATAGCGGGAAAAGTTCCCTTTTTAATGCGCTGACCGGCCTTAACCAGAAGGTGGGCAATTTCCCTGGTGTCACAGTAGATAAGAAAACGGGTGTTTCAAAAATATCAGATGCTCTTTCTGCAAACATCATTGACCTGCCCGGCACATATAGTCTCTATCCTAAAAGCGCCGATGAACAGGTAACTTACGAGGTATTACTGAATCAGAGAAATACTGACCGGCCTGATCTCATCATTGTCATTGCCGATGCTTCCAATCTGAAACGCAACCTTTTGTTTTGCTCGCAGATCATGGACCTGAAGATACCTGTGGTTATTGCACTCACGATGATGGACATTGCCAAACAAAGGGGTATTGCCATAGATGCAGCAAAAATGGAACAAATGATGGGCGTACCTGTCCTGCCCATCAACCCTAGAAAAGACAAAGGGATAGCGCAACTCAAAAAAACTATTACCGCGTCCGCACAAAATATAAGGGCCACTTTACCCGATTTTATAGATATTATTGGATTGACTGGACTCTGGCTAAATGATGTGAGACTGCTTTGTAACCAGGAAAGCAATTATGCAGCCCTTCACATTGCCTGCAATTATAAAGAACTTAAACATATAAATGCAGCTCAACGCATTGGAATAGGATCCCTTTTGGGTGAAAATAAATTCCATAAGTCGAGGGTGCAGGCAGATGAGATCATGCAGCGGTATAAAAAGATAGATACCGTAATGCAGCAATGCACCATCACTGAGAACCCGCAGAATAAAATGGTGGTCAGTGATCGAATCGATAAAGTACTCCTCCACCCGGTTTGGGGAAATCTAATCCTGCTCACCGTGCTGTTTGTGTTGTTCCAGAGCATTTTCTGGTTGGCACGCTACCCTATGGACTGGATACAGCAATTGTTTGCGCTGGGCGGCAATGCATTGAGCAATCTGTTACCGGCTGGTATGTTCCAGGATCTTCTCATCAATGGCGTATTGGCGGGTATCAGCGGCATTATGGTTTTCGTTCCTCAAATCATGATCCTGTTCGGCTTCATTACCGTATTGGAAGATAGTGGCTACATGGCACGTATCAGTTTTCTTACGGATCGCATTATGCGCAGCGCCGGACTTAACGGACGTTCTGTTATGCCGCTCATCAGCGGCATGGCCTGTGCAGTGCCCGCAATTATGGCGGCCAGAACTATTCAAAACAAAAAGGAAAGGCTCATCACCATTATGGTGACACCACTTATGAGCTGCTCGGCGCGATTGCCAGTTTACACCATGCTTATCGCCCTCGTTATTCCCAACAAAGCTATTGGCGGCATTTTCAATTTGCAGGGATTGGTATTAATGGGATTATACCTGCTAGGTTTCTTCATGGCATTAATTGTTGCCAAAGTGATGAACCTGCTCATTAAGGCCAAAGAACGTTCTTTCTTCCTGATGGAATTGCCCGTTTACAGGGCTCCAAGGTGGAAGAATGTGGGTATTACTATGCTGGAAAAGGGCAAGATATTCATTCGCGATGTGGGCAAGATAATAATTGTGCTGGCACTTATTTTGTGGGTATTGGCCTCCTTTGGTCCCCCAAAGGCTATGGAGGCAGTAGAAGAAAAATATGCAGCCCTTTCAAAATTACACCCTGAGCAAGCCAACGACCTTGAACATCTGAGGGCCACTGAAAAACTGGAACACTCATTTGCAGGCATGATGGGTAAGGGTCTGGAGCCAGTGATTCGCCCCCTGGGCTATGACTGGAAAATTGGCATTGCACTCATTACATCTTTCGCCGCACGTGAAGTCTTTGTGGGCACCATGGCCACGTTGTACAGCGTTGGTGATGCCAGCACTGGTACTAAAACACTGGAAGAAAAGATGAAAAATGCCCGCCGCGAAGACGGCACACCTGTTTATACCCTTGCGGCTGGCCTTTCGCTACTTATATTTTATGTATTTGCCATGCAGTGCATGAGCACGATAGCCATTGTAAAGCGCGAAACCCGCAGCTGGAAGTACCCGGCAATTCAATTTGCTTACATGCTGGGGTTAGCTTATACGTGTGCCTTTGTGGTTTACCAGGTGTTTAAGTGAGTGGTTTATGCCCAATTTCAGCACCTGACCATTTCTGTTGAATTCACGTTTATTGGATAAATACCGCTAATCATCCTTTCCTGTTTTGGGGTTTTGACCATAAACGACAACGTCTGTAACGCCCCCCCAATTGCCTGGAACTGTTGGTTTTCCGCTTCCAAAAAGGTGGCCAATTGACCTTTCATCGATTGAAAGTGCACGCTCGTATATTAATTTCCCATCCTGGTAGACATTTGCACGACCAGGAGTAAAATCTATTTTTAACGTTGTGTTTTCGTGGGCGGGTACGGAGAGTACTACCCTTTTCTGTTTTTGGCCAAACCAATAATTCTTATTGCCGGTTAGGTCGGCGAGTTTTATATTGTCGCTGTCATCTGTGAAAAGAGATAATGAGTCGTAAATCCTGAGTTTTGAGTTAAAAGACACTTCCAGGGCACAGGACGGCTGTCTCAATGCCTTATCAATTTCAATTGAATCGAGTGCGATTATGCGTGTAATTGGTGAAGTGTTTTGATCATAGCTTTTATGAAACAAAGCAAAGCTGTCTTGTATGGCCGTTTCCATTTTTATGGCTCTATCCCTCTTTCTCAGCAATACCATGCTACCATTGGTAGCGACTAACTGATATGATGCACTGATGGCACTATACAACCTGGGTGCATAGGGCATCTTGAAAAACGCTGGTTCAACAAAAATACTGAATGACGAATCGATCACTGTTCGCTCCAGCCGGTCAAGGTCACTGCTTAAAAACATAACAATAGACCCAGGATTAAATGCCGAAACTCGCTTGTTTCCGTTATAATAAAAACCTTCATTTTGCTCGGCTGTAAGTATGAGTATTTTTTCTCCCACCCGGCTATTAGCTAAAACAAAGGCTTCATTTCTATTTAAGTCGTCTTCCAGCTTTTGCTGCCGAGCCTTAAGGTTTTCCTGAAAAACTAACTTGTACAGGTAGCCCGAACAATAGGCAATTTCGCAAAAGGAGACTGAAACGATGAAGAGAAAAAGCACAAAAAGTGACCGCAGGAAAAGCAGGCTGTTTGCCTTAACTTTTTGCCACAACTCGTCGCCAAGTAGCGTGAGTAATAAACAACTGAACCCGGCACTCGACGAAAAAACAAGATTATGGCTCCTACCCTGGTAGTAGAAAAAAGAACCCAGCCCAACAAGCGAAACCAGAAATACAATGGTAACCCTAGGGGTGACTTCCCGTTGATACCATTTAACTGTGGCATAAGCAAAACCCAGAAATAGAATGAGTACTTCAAAATTCCAGGGATGAATGAGTGGCATAGGAAGCAACCCATAACCCAGCTTGCCGAACAACCAAATAAACGAAAATAGAAGTCTGAAATCTGGCCAATGGCCGTAAAACAAATAGGAATAGCACCCAAATAAAAAAATCACCATACAGGAAACTATTGCCACCTGGAACAGATGAAGTATTGAACGCTGTGCAGCAAGTTTTCGATCGGGATTCTCAAATTCACTAAAAGAACTTGCCAGTATCCATGCAACGAGGCAAACCAAGCCGAATTCTGGATTCCAGAGAACAAAAATGCTTAAAAGTAAGGTTGTCCACCAATAAACTGCCTTGCTCTTTGTAATAAAGTAACTACTTGCCAGCACTAGTAAAACAGAAGGCAAAATATACCGAATAGGATAAAATGCAAAAAAGCTATCGAATGGAGTGATT
>CANCOG010000395.1 GCA_947379685.1 Flavipsychrobacter stenotrophus
CCACCGCTGAATTGGTCGTAAGGGCGCTGAAGATCAGCAGTAGAAAAACCAAGGCCTTCCAGTACTTCAGCAGTTTTATGCTCCATTTCATACCCACCCGCCACTTCAAAATCGTGCAGCTTATGGCTATAGTCGTCGAGCAGGTCGGCATCATCAGGCTTCGATTCCAGATCCTTAATAATGCGTTCCATTATTTTTTCCACTTCATGAGCCCGCTCAAAAGCCTGCATACCCACTTTCAGAATAGAATCATTGGTCGAAAAACTCAGAAGATCCTGGTTGAAGAAACCCAGAGAAACATCTTTAGGCTTATTGATGACACCTTCGTCGAGCGAATAGGCACCTGTCATTAAACGTAACAAAGTTGATTTTCCGGCACCATTGCTACCTACTAATCCTATCCGTTCTCCGGTACCAATTTGCCAGTTGGCATTTTCCAGAATTGGCCTGGCACCAAAATAAAATGAAATGTTTTGTAATGAAATTAACATAAGGCCGCAAAGTTACATGGGAATGTTGATTTTGCCCTATCCTAAAGTCCTGCAACGCGGACTAATGAGGTTAATTTTTTCACAACTATATTAAGAACCGTTTCGGCCGTTTTTCTAATGCCGTTTTAATATGGCGGTGTTGACGGTGTAACCTATGCTGGGTATGTCTTATGCGTTTAATTTTTATTTATAAAATCTGGAAAATCTTTGGGCTAAATTGTTTGCAATTAATTGAATAAGTATTTAGCTTTGCCGCAAATCACTCAAAAGAATGAAAAAAATCGTTACTGCCGTTGTAGCCCTGTTGTTCATGGGTACTGTAGCTTTTGCACAGGATGCAAAACCAGCTGAAAAGAAAAAAACTTCAAAAGCTAAGACTGAAAAGAAAGCTGAGAAGACTGAAACTAAGAAAGAAGAAAAGAAAATGGACGCTAAGAAAAAATAATTTCTTACTGCAAGTTTATTCTTCGACTGAGAAGAGGCCACTGTTGGTCTCTTCTCTTTTTTTTGGGAAATACTGGCTGATTTTCAGGCGATTATTTATTTTTTTTTGAAAAAACTGTTGATAGTGTGGTGTATTATAGTTTTTTGAGTACATTTAACCTATAAATAATATACCTCTATGAAATTCGACCGTAGGAATTTTATCCGTTCAGCATCTGTGCTTGCTGCATTATCAATTACTGAACTTCAAGCACTTGCAGCAAAAAGCGAGATTCACGCTGCCGGAAAAATAATAGCTGCGGACGATGAAGCATACTGGCATAATGTACGCCAGCTGTTTCCCCTTTCAAAAGAATGGACTTATCTCAATAACGGAACTTTCGGCCCTTCTCCTTACCCGGTAATAGAAGCTGTACATAGTGGAATGATGGATGCCGACCGTGACGGCAACTATGGCAGCTATGATGCCACCCCCGGCAAACTGGCCAAATTTGTTGGTGCCGATGAAGATGAAATAACACTTACCCATAATGTTACTGAAGGTATTAATATAGCCTGCTGGGGTGTACCGCTCAAAAAAGGCGATGAAGTGATCATTACCACACATGAGCACGTAGGCAATTGCGTTCCCTGGATGAGTCGCCAAAAACTGCATGGCATTGTCATAAAAAAGTATACACCGGCTCCAACAGCAGAAGAAACACTGGCCCGCATATCAGCACTTATTAATAAAAAGACGAGGGTAATAGCCACGCCACATATTCCCTGTACCCAGGGGCAGGTGCTGCCCATAAAGGAGATTTGCTTGCTTGCCAGAGAGAAGGGCATTTTTTCATTAATTGATGGTGCCCATGGTGCCGGTATGATGCCGCTCGATCTGCATGATATGGGCTGCGACACTTATGCAAGTTGCTGTCATAAATGGATGCTGGGACCTAAAGGAACTGGCTTTCTTTATATAAGGAAGGATTTCCGCGACACGGTGCAAACCTATTTTGGAGGGGCTGGAAGCGGTGATGATAAATGGGACCTGATGACTGAACCACCAACAGAAGGCGGATATGCGCAAAGTGGCCATCGATATTTTGGGGGCACACAAGCCAACTCGTTATATACTGGCGTTAATGCATCTATAGAGTTTATTGACAGTATAGGTATAGTAAATATTCATAACCGGATCAAGAGCCTGGGTAAGTATACGCAGGACAGGCTGCTGGAATTCGGCAATAAGGTTGAACTGATCACCCCAACCGAAGAGCGATCACGATGTGCGGTTAACGGATTCAGGCTGAAGAGCATGGACAATAACAAATTCTTCAATACCTGCATAGATAATAAGATCCGCGTCCGCAGTGTACCCGAGTGTGGGCTTAACTCTGTAAGGGTATCCACCCACATTTACAATAATCATGCTGATATTGATAAACTGATGGAAGTGATTAAGAAAGTGGTGTAATACTCTAAATTTTCTGTATTGAAGGTGTTCTTGAAAATAGTATGGTGGTGTATTTCTGCAACCATTGCTGTTACGTTTTGCTGGGTAGCCTGGGCGATTTTTGCCGGGAATTCGGCTGTTGATGTCCATATTCATGATACATATATCGTAGTGCCAATATGGATGAAGTTTGTAGCTGCGTTTCTTTTTTGCTTTGTACTTGTTGTACTAACAATTTTTATTCACAAAATGCCATCGAAATTTCGGAGGGCAAATAGAATCACTTCGAAATAAACTCCCTCGAATCCAGCATAAGGCAATTGGGTACCTGGTTGTAAAATCTGATAACATGGTTTCGGAGATTGTATTGCAGGGTAGAGTAGGAAGTTAAACTTGCCATTACCGGACTTGATCCCGTGAAGACCAATATGGTATCGTTTGAGTTTAGCGGGTCATATGTCATAAGGTCTGCGTACCTGGCTGAATCCGAGCTTACCATAACCTTGTTCTTTCCCCGGAACAGGATATTAGCATTTATGGTGACTTTGTTTGCCATAGTATCGAGCCAGAATCCGCTGCCATCATCAAAAATATGGGTAAATGTCCACGATCTTGAGCCGCACACCAGACCGGCGAAGCCTGAATCGACAGCGATGTTGATTGTCTTTTTTATAGCATTGATACTGTCATTGTTGATGGAAAGGGAAACGATATAACTGCCGGGGTTCTGGTATTCATGGGTAGGGCTGGCAGTGGAGGAAGTTGCCGACTGGCTGAATGAAAATCCATCCCCAAAGTCCCATAGGTAGGTGCTGCCCAGGGGGGCAGTACTTGTGAAATTGAGGGTGTCACCCGCCTGTGGTTTTCCAGAGTACGTAAAATCGTAGATTGGTTTGGTTATTCCCTGAGTAGAGTTGCTATCTTTCTTACATGCAAAAAAGGAAATGCATCCTAAGGCGATGAGCACCAAACGACCGTTATTTGATAGAAAAATAGTTTTCATAGTAAAGTGATTGACGAGGCAGCGGTTTTTCAAAAAGAGTTCTGGATATGAAAACGTATTTTTTTGCTTATTATTGTATAATTATTGTTCTGCAGATGTCACGCAGTAGCCAATGTGTTTAATTAGCAATTTTGCAAATTGGTAGGGCAGACATGTATGCACTTTTCCAGGCCCATTTATATATTTTTTGATTTTCCACAGGCCCCGGAAAGTTCTAATTTAATAGTTTGCCTTCGGCGATAGGCCGCACAATTTAAAAGTAGTGAAATAATTGAAGTGATAAACTGCTTTGGTATTGTTTAAGTGATCACATAGGAAACTAAAATGCCACACATTTCTCTGGGTTATCAGTCGCATAACGGAATACCAGGTTACGGATAAAATCATTGTCCTGCAATGGTTCAAGCGATTTTTGCAGGGTTTCTATATTTTTTAATTGTTGCTTTTTATCGGTCAGATAGCCCATGCCAAAGAAATTACCCTCCATTATCAATATACAGCTATGCTCATCCTCATCAATCCCCTTATCTATCAGTGCGAATGTCGGCAAGTGTTTTTTTAGCCAGAGGATAGCTTTATCGGCCTGTTGGTTGTAGTCTTCCGATTTAAGGTGTGTGGGGCAGTCGCAGTCAGTGGATAAATTGCACAGCCTGCTGCACAATCCAAATTCACTGATCAGTTCCCGAAGCCGAGAATGGCCCTCCATTATCGTGTTAAAAGTATATAATGGCTTGGCCGCCTGCCGGTTTTTTTCAATTGTAAACCGCTTATAACCCAACCTGTCCTCGTATGTAAATAACCCGAATTGAGGCAGATAACCCCTCTGGCTACGGTTATGAATTGGCCACAGCCTGCGTATTTCCGTGCTTTCGAGTATGTGCGCCATCAATTCCGTTGCACATTGCTTGTAGCTTATTTTCTGAGTTTCCTTTAAAAAATCCTGCTTTTGTTTGTTTATCTTGTTGTTGGAGAAATGGCTTTTTACCCGTTTCCTGATGTTAATTGCTTTCCCCACATAAATGACCTTACCAGCGGCATCATAAAAATAATAGACGCCCGGTGAATTGGGGAGCTGGTCTATTTGCCCAACAGGTAAATGTGGGGGCAGGTATTGTTCCCCGGTCTTTATCTTCAGGGTTTTGGCTATATCTCCCTTAACATCCTTCTCAACTATCATTGCCAGCAAGTCGGCAGTTGCAAGGGCATCACCACCTGCGCGATGTCGCTGGGTGTGCGTAATACCCAGTTGCTGGGTAAGCTTACCCAGGCTGTATCCATTAAGCCCAGGAAGTACTTTTCGTGCAAGGCGGACAGTACAGAGTTTTTTGCAATTCAGTTCGTAGCCGGCGCTATCGAGGTGGTGTTTTACAAACGAATAATCGAAATTGACAGTGTGTGCTACAAACACCTTATCCTGCAGCAATTCGTACACCTGACCCGCAATTTCTTCAAATGAAGGTGCATTGGTAACCATGTCATTATCTATGCCTGTAAGTTGCTGAATGAAGTAGGGGATAGGGATGTGCGGGTTCACTAGGCTCTCATAAAAATTCAATACCTGCTTGCCATCGTGAATCACAATTGCAATTTCGGTGATGCCATTTGCCGCCGCATACCCTCCCGTGGTCTCAATATCAACTACTGCATACAACATAAAAAGTCAGGACAATAAAATTACGGGTTT
>CANCOG010000396.1 GCA_947379685.1 Flavipsychrobacter stenotrophus
GAGAAACTTTCAGGTGCATTTCTGTAACTCCTGAGCTATATAAGATGCAATGGACGCTGCAACCCAATGGGTATGTACCGTTTGAGCATATCCACTACCTGCAGGATGAAATATTTTATGTGCAACAGGGCGAATTGAAGGTATTGATAGATGGAGTGGAGCATTTTGCCGGTCCGGGAGAAACAATAACTGTCCCGATGGGTGCAAGGCACCTTGCTTCGAATAACAAAAACGAAGTGATGGAGGCTATCGTAGATTATTCTCCGGCTTTGGACTACGACACCTTTATGCAATGCCTTTGCGGACTGACGAAGGATGGATACCTGGATGAAAAAAGTGGTATAAGCATACCTATGATGGGCTATTGCTTGATGAAAATGAAATGCAAAGCCATGGCGCGGCCAACTGCGATTCCTGCCCCGGCATTTAACATGGCGCTTCGGTTTTTTTATTTGATGGGTACGGTGAGGGGTTGGAATAGACTGTTTAAGAAGTACACGGTATAGAAAGGTATTTGCAGTCAAAAAAAGACCGGGACGCAGCAATCCAGCACCCCGGTCTTTTATATAATATTTATAGACAAGATACCTATTTCTCTAAACCAGGCATTTTGTAGTTTTCGAAATTCTTGTAGATCTGGTGCACGAGGTAGTTGCCGACTGCTTCATGGCCTTCATTGTTCCAATGACCGCCATAGGTGTTAGTCGCCTTAAAGTAATAGGCATCTATTTTGGTGCCCTTAATATTGAAATTATCAAAAGTATCGGCGAGGTTGATGTACTGGTAGTTTTTACTTTTTACATATTCCAAAATAACAGGTGCGTTAATTGGCTTGTTTCTCAGGATGAAGACAACCTGTGCTTTATCATAGCTATACATGGTGTCGTATAACTTTTGGGTGAGCGGGCAAATTTCCTCATTGGCAATATTATATGTATAGTTTTTTTCCGACTGAAGCTTAGGTGCGGCCCATAACTTTCCAAGAGTCTGAGCGCCAAAGCCGTTAATTTTTACACGTGCATAAGCCCTGTACAGCAGCCTGAAATAAGCAAGATCTTCATAGTACTTCAGGACAGGTGTATTAGCAAGCTTTACCGATATACGATACTCTGGACTTTGTTTCCAATAATCTGAAACAATAAGGTGGTTGTTACTGTCCATAACATAGCAGGTGGACGGCAGGCTAGTTTTGTATGGCATATTGTACAAATCACGGCCATCAGCAAAAATGAATACGAGGTCTACGTCATATTTTTTGGAGAGGTAGTTGAGAAAGAAATAAGACGATGAGTGTATTGTGCTGTTACCCTTGCCGTAATTAATGACTTCAACTTTCCTGCCGAGCTTCTTACCCAATGAATCTTCCACGATTTGCGCAAAGTGATTTTTAGGGAATACATCTATGCCTTCGGCAAAGGAATCGCCTAACAATAATATTCTCAGGGTTCTTTTGTCGGATTTACGTGGCGCGTAATTCTCACGGAACCGGCCGTCATAATTGGTATTTCCAAAAAACAGTCCCTCAACAGATTTGAAATACTTCATATTTGCCCTGTTCAGCGATCCGTATTTTTCGTCGTAATATTTAATAGTAGGCGCGGTAATCCTCGTTTGTTTTAGAAAAATATCTAAACAAACCAAGGTGACCAGTAAGGAAAATATAAATAATAAGAAATTCTTCATGCTCTCTTTTTAAAACTGGAAATAAATGAACGGTACCGGTTTTCCTACAGTATACATATACAGTATGACACCTATCCACACCGGGATAACTATACCAAACTTTACTGCTGGTTTCACATCATCTAAAAATTCATGTTTCTTCATTACCGTTTCGGCAATATCAATAGTAATAAGGGCGAGAAAGTATGCTACGAACACAAAGAAAAGATCTACAGTATATTCACCCGGCTGCCATTTACCTACAATACCGCGCCAGTAAATTTTAATAGTACTCATGTGCGGCGCACGGAAAATAAGCAGGGAAAAAGATATATACAAAAAGGTAATTATCCTGCTAATAGTATCATTGAGCCATTGCGGCAAGACCCCAAAGACACGTTTTCGGAATTTCTTGGTGTAAAACTCATATACCAGTACAACTCCATGCATTGTACCCCATGCAATAAATGTCCAGTTGGCACCATGCCAGAGGCCACTCAGGAAAAACGTAACTATAAGACCGACAGCTACTGAGGCCTTGCCTATGTTGCGTAAAGAAAACACAAGGGGATGAAACAAATAATCATAAAACCAGGTAGAAAGCGATATGTGCCACCTGCGCCAATACTCGGTAAGGCTTCGACTTAAGAATGGCTGATTGAAGTTATCGATGAGGTCGATACCGAAAAAGCGCGCGCTACCTCTGGCTATATTACTATAGCCGGCAAAGTCGGCATACATCTGTATAGTGAACAGAAAAATAGAGATAAGCAGCTCGCCAGAATTATAATATTTGGGGTCAATAAAAATATGATCTACGTACTTGGCCACGGTATCGCCCACCAATACCTTTTGAAACATACCGACCGTAATGAGCGAAAATCCACTTATAAAGTCTTTCCTTAATGGCTTTTCAAGCACTTCCAACTGTGGTAACATGTCTCTGGCCCTAACGATAGGCCCTGAAACCATGTGGGGGAAAATGCCAACAAACAGGCAGTAATCGAGTATGCTTTTTGTAGGTGATAACTTATCGCGGTAAATATCGAGGGTGTATGAAAGGCTTTGAAATGTATAAAAAGAGATACCTACCGGAAGCAGGATATGAAGATGCATGAAATCGAGCTTAGTACCAAACGCGACTCTAAAGGTATCTATAAAGAAGTTAAAGTATTTGAAGAATCCTAGTATAGAGAGATTTAGAAACAGACTGAGAAATAATATTGCTTTTTTCTTCTGTTTTGTGGAGGCCCTGAAAATAAGCAAGCCGAAATAATAGTCCATTAAGCTGGAACCGACCAGCAAGAAAAGGAAGCGCCAATCCCAGTATGCATAAAAGAAATAGCTAACAGCCAGGAAAAATATTTTATCTATTTTTTTAGGCAGGTAATAAAATATGGTAACGACAAGTATTAAAAAAACTAAATATAAAGGAGTATTAAACAGCATGTGGCATTATTGGTATTAAACTAAGATAATATATATATATTATAAAATTTACTTCTATTTGTAGCTTAAGTAGGGTGTGGTGACGGCGGTCAAAACTACAATTAATTTTCTAAAAAAGAAAGTTACCTGCAAATGGCAATAATATGATAACCATATTTCGTGATGGATATACACTATTGCAAGGGTAATATTCTTAAACAAATATAAAAATACACAATTTTAAATTAGAGACAACCAAATGCTGTTTTGACCCTGAAAAGTTCTTGCAAATTGCTAATTTAGCCGGGTAAATGGCAATTTTGAGCTGTATTGCCGTCATTTTTATTAAAATATTTCGCAATGACACAGGTAATAAAATCGTTACAACTTCCTTTTGAGTTTGACGCAGCTACCATGCAGCAGGAAGTTGATTCACTTTCGGCAAACTGGATGCTACATTACAATAAAAGAGATTATGAAGGTGAGTGGAGTGCGCTCCCGCTGAGATCGGCAAACGGTTCTCTGCGCAATGTACATGCCGACAGCCCAAATGAAGCATTCGCAAACACCCCATTGCTTGACGAATGCCCATATATAAAAAGTGTCATGGATACCCTGCAATGCGAGAAAAGGGCCGTACGGCTATTGAAGCTGAGACCCGGAGCGGTTATAAAGGAGCACAGGGACATTGAATTAAATTTTGAAAGGGGGGAAGCCAGGATACATGTTCCGATAATGACGAACGAAGACGTGTTATTTTATCTCAATGGGGAACGTCAGGTGTTGAACACAGGGGAATGCTGGTACATGAATTTCAACCTGAAACATGCTATTACCAACAATGGTGTTACCGACCGGACGCACCTTGTTATGGATTGTATCGCGAACGACTGGCTTCGTGACTTGTTTGATAGTTGCCCCCCATCTGCCAAATCCCTAATATCTGAAAGCAGCCTGTTTTCTGACGATGCACGGAAAGAAGTAATTTCTCACCTGAGATCTATGAATACACCGACTTCGCTGCAATTGGCTGATGAGATGGAAAAGGAAGGGTGACAAAACACCATCACTTTTCCGGCTCAACGGTGTAGCCGGCTTTACGGAGGAGGTTAATGACACCGTTTGCGCCTAGTAGGTGGCCGGCACCTACTGCAAAAAAGACAGAGTTTTGCTGCATTTTACCGGTCATACGGTCAATCCACTTTTTATTCCTGTCATCGAGCAGGGCACCCATATGGTCGCCTAAACCTTCTGAACCAGTAATCAATCCGTAAAGTGTTGGCAATTCCTGCTTTTTATAGGCGTTGATCAGTTGCTGGTAGTCTTGCTTGCTTTTACCAAAGTTCGCTACATCGTCCAGCATTTCTTTAGCAACGCTATCAGAAGACAATGTCGCTAATGCACCGACTTGCTCCGAGGGATCTTCAAGTCCGAGAATTTCCTTGTGTGCTTTTTGGGCAATCCGCATGATATTTTCCTCATAGGATGTGGCATCGGTACAGGGTGCTGATTTCATCTCCATCAAACTCTGTAACGCAATGGGCTTCATCTGCTGGAACAGTGCTATATCCATACCTAAGGAGTCCCGCACAAATTTCTTTAATATCTTGAATTGATCAGGCGTAAAATAGTCCTTCAAAACTTTTCCGCTGGTATCCATCAGACCCTCGGAAGCAGCTACCATGGTTTCCCGGTTATCGAGGTCGAGTTCAAAGCACACTTTTTCGCAGGCCTCCAGACTTTTACGCATTTTGTAGGTCCAGATATAGTCGGCTTTACAAATGAGGTGGATAGTACCGAACAGGTACGATGGTTTGGTAAGGCCATTACCACTTATACGCCACAGCAGGGATTTATCTTTATCGACCTTTACTGCCCTACTGTTGCTGGTGAGCAACAACATGCAGGCAATAAACAAAATAGCGCTCCTCATTATATAAAGATAGGTGTTGCTTCCACTTATGAT
>CANCOG010000397.1 GCA_947379685.1 Flavipsychrobacter stenotrophus
AGTAAACCTGCTGTGCCTTTTGAGGTGCTTCCCAAATAATTTTCTCGGCCGGTATCTGGGTAAGTATTTCCTGTACAAGTCCTTCACGCACCTCTCCTGAGCCACGGTAAATACCCACATTACCAGCTTCGCGAGCTTCAGCTATAACATAAGAAGCGCCAGCCTCAAGCTCAGCTTTCATCAGTTCGATCCATTTATATGGGGGCATGATGTGGGTAGCGTCTTTTGACCCTACTTCTGAGTGAACTGTAACATGCTTAGCAAGCTTCTCGATATATCCACATTTTTCGATATGCGGTATAGTTATAGAGCCGTCAGAAACTTCAACATGATCGAGGCCAAATTCTTTGATCACATTCAGGTAATCATCGAACTGGTTACGAACAAGAAAGGCTTCAAACAAGGTTCCACCGAAATAAACGGGGATATTTAGCTCTTTGTAAATCGCGATCTTTTCTTTCAGGTTGTTGGTTACATAGCTAGTACCAAATCCCAGCTTTACTATGTCGACATAAGGAGCTGCAACAGAAAGAAAATCCCTTGTTCCAACGAGGCCCATTCCTTTATCCATTACCATTGTAATACCGTAACTGCGTGGCTGCTGTGTGCGGTTGGGTATGTTATTTAATGCAAAATTCATCAATGTCGTTTTTATAAAATGATGACAAAAATAAGCGTTTACCTCTTACCAAAAACTGATAGGGATTATACTATCGTTTCTTAGCCAATTGCTTGCGCAAGATCTTCAATCAGGTCTTCAATGGCTTCGATACCCACACTTAACCTGATCAGCGAATCTACAAGGCCGTTTTTGATGCGCTCTTCGCGGGGAATAGACCCGTGGGTCATACTTGCCGGATGACCGATAAGTGATTCTACACCGCCAAGCGATTCAGCAAGAGCAAACAATTTGGTTTTTTTCAAAACTTCCATTGCGGCTTCAATATTGTCGTCCTTAAGTGTAAATGATATCATGCCACCAAAACCGCGCATCTGCTTTTTGGCAATATCATGATTGGGATGATCTTCAAAACCAGCCCACAGAACTTTGCCCACTTTCGGGTTTGAACGCAGGTATTTTGCTACTGCCTCACCATTTTCACAATGGCGCTGCATGCGTACATGGAGTGTTTTAATACCCCTGAGCACCAACCAGCAATCGTGAGGGCCAGGTACAGCTCCACAACTATTCTGTATAAAGCGAAGTCTTTGTTCAAGGTCCTCATCATTTACTATCAGGGCACCGTGTACGACATCGGAATGACCGCCAAGGTACTTGGTAGCTGAGTGTAATACGATATCGGCACCCAGATCAAGCGGATTTTGAAGGTATGGCGAAGCAAATGTATTGTCGCATACCATCAGCAGGTTGTTATTCCTGGCAATTTGCGCGCTTGCAGCTATATCAATAATGTTCAGCAGAGGATTTGTCGGGGTTTCTATCCACAACATTTTCGTGTGTTCATTGATATAGGCGAGTACGTTCTGCGCATCGGACATGTCGATGAAGTGAAACTTAATGCCATAATTGGCGAAAACCTTTGTCATGATACGGTAGGTACCACCATAAAGGTCATTAGACACAATTACTTCGTCGCCAGGGTGTAATAGTTTAATGACGGCATCTGTAGCAGCCATTCCGCTACCAAAACACAAGCCGAAATTACCATTTTCTATTGCAGCCAGGGCGTTTTGTAAAACAGTCCGGGTTGGGTTTTGAGTACGTGCATATTCATAACCCTTATGGTCGCCCGGTGCTGCCTGCACATAGGTCGACGTTTGGTATATCGGGGTCATGATGGCCCCTGTTGTAGGGTCTGGTTCTACCCCTGCGTGAATCAGTTTTGTGTCTAATTTGTAGTTTCCACCTGCCATATTTATCGGTATTATTCCGGCAGCAAAGGTATTGTTTTAGTCCTGATAAAAAGACGTGTTGTTGGTTTCGCCAAATTTCACTGGAAAGTGATGCATAATAGTGTTTGCAGGCAACGGCATGGGATACAGTTCACAATTATATTTTCATTAACGTCTAAGCCACCATGCTATTTTCTATCTTTGTTTTGATATGGGTTATTTATTGAGGCTTTTTACATGGATACTCGTTATAGGTGTTTTGTACCGCCTGCTCAACAAGTACATTATTCCGGTGTTCCGTGTAACGTCAGCCACCAACGATCAGTTGCGTAAGATGCAGGAACAAATGAAGGAGATGAATAAGAAAATGGACAAGCAACCTTCACGTAAAAAAGTAAAAAAGGACGGAGATTATATTGAATATGAGGAAGTTGATTAGACCAATGGCCTAATCCTCAATCAATAGTGAATAGGTGATGAATGTTTTTTATGATGATTTTTATAGTTTTAATTTCACTTCACCTGCTTGAAAACCAAATCGTTATATAGAATTTTGTCATCACTGGCGGCTGTAATGCTTCTGGGGTTCACTGCATTTGGCCAGGCCGGACGGGAACCCAAACCTGAAGATATTCCGCCACAGTTTCGACCTCCGCACCCGGTTGATAAAATTTTGCCACGGTATTTTAATCTAGACCAAAAACGGAAGACCTCTGATATTTTCAGTGAAGATGCCTTACCCCGTTCCCGCGAGTTCAAGCGTATAGACAGTACCTATTACGTAGGATGGATGTATGAAGGTGTCTATAAGTTTAACCATGCCGAAGATTACCTGGGTTTTAAGAATGCCATTTACCCACTTGAACATGCACTTGCACTTACAGAGCATGATTATTCCCGCGCACTGGCAACCCGTACCAGCGATGTCGCAACCTATATTCCTGTTTATAAAATACAAATAGACTATACGGTTATTGCGAATTGCCTCATGAACTGCTATAGCAATACCGATCAGCCTGACAGAGTGTTTAAGCTTTTACGCCGGGCGCTGCACTGGAATTTCCAGAACCAGTATAGTATGGATGCCTATAATTATATGGCATGGACTGTGCACCGGAACAGGTTTTACACCCATGCACAATATGATTTTTTGCGGAATTCTATTGACGAGAATGAAAAGCTGGCCAGCCTTTATCTCGATAGCTCGATGAGGATGATACAGCGTAACAAGCCACTCAATGAGAAGTTCCAGCCGACCGTTGAGCAGCGGGAGAAGATGGGTGTATACCACTACAGGAACATCCTCTATAGTTATGCGTTCAATATTGATTCGGCCACCCGTTACTTCGAGCTCATGAAGCAGGGTGGGGGATTGCCTCATAATAACTTCGCTACATTTAAAGCGGTCTGCGGCGATTTCAGGACAGCCGAATCGGAATACAAGATAGCTTCACGGTCTGATCCGGGTGATAAAAGGTTGCAGGAATGGGCATACTATTCCACTATCCTGGATATTTACAAGGCCAAGCCAAAGGCAGGAATTCAGTTGGCCAGGGACATGATAAGAAGTGCAGGCACTACCCCCGGATATGGCTGGTATAATATTGCGCTTTCGCGCTCGCTGATGTACGACGGGCAAATAAGTGAAGCCAAAAGATATGCCGAGCGGGCAGCTGAATTCAAAGAACTGCATATTGGTACAACTCTTGGACAGAGCCATTATGAGTTCAGTATACAGTTACTCAAGCTGATCACGAAGGAACAGGAATGGGCGATGCAGCAATTTGAACACAAGAACTGGTGGTACAACCCGTCAGTTTTATTAAGCATGAGCAGCAAGCTAAGCGAAAAGTACCTGCAGCAATTCCTGATCATTAATCAATTTGCTCAGAACCCCGAACGTGATAGGGTGATCTATAAACTGTTTGCCAATGAAAGTACTGTCTCATGGGATGAGATCTGGTACCTGGTCAGCGACTTCAGTACACAGTTCTTCATCAATAGATTTCAGAAGGAAGCTGCAACTGATAAACGTACTTATATCAGGAAGTATTTTGAGCTTTTTGCTGCGCGGCTGAAAATGAAGCAGGGTAAGTATAAGGAAGCAAAAATGGACCTCGATGCGCTTACAAGAACTACAGATATTGACGTGCCATACGAGAAATTATTTCTGGCCCGGCTCTATCAGGCTGAGGCCGAGTGTGCCAAAGAGCTGAAGTTCGAAACCGATCAGAATAGCTGGATGTACAAACTTTATGTCAACTACCCGCAACTGGTGCCCTACACAGGAATGGCCATGAATATGAACCTGCACATTAGTGGTAATGAAGACAAAGAAGTAGTGAAGCGACTAAAGGCATGTAATATTAACTGGGTAACTGATAGCAATATACCTGCAGTCCATGCCTATATAATTTTCAGTGGCGCGAAAGATAAAAAGACGATCACTTACTACGTTCTGGACAGGAACGGCAATTATATAGTGCCTTCCCAGGCCTTCACCTGGCAAAAAGCTGAAGAGACAGGCACCAACCTGGCCTATAAGCTTTTTGATATTGGTGGAAAGATGCCCGAGGCTGAAAAAGAGACAGGATGGTAATGCTAGATGTTCATTTGAGCGCCTTTAGTGCACTACTATATAACCTGCTTTTCCCATCGATAGGTTCAGGCCGTTTTGATCGTTTGTTCCCCTAGTAAATTAGTGACCTTATGTTTGTTCAGCCACCTTCTGAATTTGTCGGGATCCTCTGGTGAAAAGCTCCTTACCCCCCCAGCTCTAAAATAAAGCATAAACATACCCCTGCAATCGAAATAAGATGATATGTCCTCTGCAGTATACTGCAGCCCCGAAAATTTGTTCCTCGAAATCATGTGCACAACAAGTTTATATATGTCGTAATTTAGTATTTTCATCTTATGAAACCATGGTGTTTTATTATTTATATAATTGA
This sequence comes from Flavipsychrobacter stenotrophus, assembly GCA_947379685.1. Taxonomy (GTDB): domain Bacteria; phylum Bacteroidota; class Bacteroidia; order Chitinophagales; family Chitinophagaceae; genus Flavipsychrobacter; species Flavipsychrobacter stenotropha_B. The sequence continues at coordinate 4,806 of CANCOG010000397.1, forward strand.
CACACTGTAATTAAACACGTATCGTTATATTTAACTGCAATATCTACAAAAAAACCGTGCCTACATAGCGATTCCGCTAAATTGAGGGTAATTTGTAAGTAAAATTTGTCAAACTGTGGAACTCGCACCACATTTTGATATTCAGGTGCCTCGTCGTTGCCCCGGGTTTCAGTTAATACCCCAAAAAGCCTAACTTGCCCAATAAATCTAATTTTATATCCATG
>CANCOG010000398.1 GCA_947379685.1 Flavipsychrobacter stenotrophus
GCCCCATTCAGTTTTGCCGCTCGTATTGATGTTGATAGCCTTCCAATTGTAACGGTGACCAATTCGGCAGACACGATCTGTCCTTCAATTCCGGATGTACTTTCGGGATCATGTACTACCTGCAGGACAGGCTTCTGGTCACCTACGCGTGCATACCGTTATCTTGATTCTGTTATTAGCATTGCCAGGACCGGCACTTCAACTGGTGACACAATTGCCCGTACGTTTTTCAACCCGGGTGACAATGTAGCAACCTTTACTGCGATCAACGGCTCCTGCCTTATTCACTACGACGACACAATATATGTCCATTCTCCCTATTGTACATTTTCGGCTTCGCAACCGGATTGCAGTGACAGACATACAATTCAGTTCACATTTACTTCGTCACCTTTGCCTTCATCATTTAAATGGTTTTTCGGTGACGGCGATTCCTCGTCTGCTGTAAGCCCGGTACATACCTATGCTGCAGATGGCGACTATGGAGTAGCACTTCTTGATACCAGTTATTTTACACATTGCTATAACAGCAATACCAAGGATGTAAATATTTATCCATTCCCAACTTCAGTGCCTGTTTCGGACTCAGTTTTGTGTGTTGGCCAGGAGGTATGGGTGCCTACCTACGACTTCTATTTTTATAGCTATGTTGATTATGGAGATGGCTTTACCGATGCACTCGGTATCTGGGACTATTTCTCCCCCTATTATTACTTCTACCATGCCTATACGGCACCCGGTTTGTATACCTTGACAACAATACTCAAGAACCCATTTGGCTGCAGAGATACGATAACAGAGACCAATTTAATTCAGGTTGAGCGCCCAGGTGGCGGCTTGTGGGGAACACCGTTGCTGGGATGTGCTCCGCTTACCGTTAACCTTCATGATACCGACCTGGTATCATCGGGCATTCCAATACTTGCCCGTCATTGGGTATGGAGTACCGGAGACACTACAATGGGGGCAATAGCACGAGACACTACACATATATTCCCCGAAGGGAACCACCAGATCTTTCTGATTGATTCTGACGCCAATGCGTGTGTAAGTGTTGACTCAATTACGATTAGAGCTGTAAAGCCTCACGCATGGTTTACAGCGTCTTATACCAATGGGTGCATTGGTTCGTCTATTGCTTTTACAGACACCAACAGCCATGTAAATTACCGCTGGTATTTTGGGGATGGGACACCTGCCATCGGGGGGCACAACCCACATCATACCTATACTGTTAACGGGGTGTATACTGACACACTTGTGATCACTACTCTCTCCGGAGGGATGTACCCTGTTGGCTGTACCGACACACTGATCAGGAACGACTATATCAATATCAGTGACAGCAGCATCAGGGTTGGATTTACACTTAGTGATACGCTGGCAAGCTGCCCCCCATTTGTTACGCTGGCAACCAATACTACTTATCCTGCTTCGGGAAATTACTATAAGTGGAAGTATGGGCATGATTCCACAACCATAGATTATACGCTGACGAATGCGATACCTTCTTATTACTTCCCCGGAGACTATGTGATAACACTCGTTGACAGTAATTCAATTGGCTGTAAGGATTCCCTTAAAAAAATGGTACATGTTGGCGGTCCGACAGGCATATTGACATTTACACCTATGAATGTTTGTGTGAACGGGCAGGTTTCTTTTCACCTGACCAATACCGGTTCTGCTCCTCTGGACTCGTACTATGTTTGGTCGATACCGCCGTATGGCGCCTTTAGTACTGACACGCCGGGTTTTGTGATCAATTACAACACGGCGGGTGTTTATAACCCCTATGTACTTATTGACAGCAGTGGCTGCCAGATAGCCATACATACAGCCGATTCAGTTCATGTTTTTTCACCACCAGCCATTACCGTTACTCATCCGCCTGTAACCTGCGGATATTCGGTTCAGCTGCTGGCCAGCGGTACCCTTACTTATAACTGGATACCCTCCTACGGGCTTTCCTGTGACACCTGCAGTAACCCTGTGGCGAGCCCTGTTTTAGCTACGCTTTACACTGTCGTGGGCACCAACATTGCAGGGTGCCGCGATACCGTTACAACCTATGTTGTCATAGACCCGCCTCACTATATTAGCTTTACCGGAAGTGCCCGAACCTGTATAGGGCATTGTGATTCGATTTCGGCCGGGTCCATTGCCGGTGTTTATGTATGGAGCGGGCCGGCGCTTTCCTGCACAATTTGCAGGGACGTAGTGGTTTGCCCCGTGGCAACATCGGTTTATACTGTTGTAGTTACTGATACCCTTGGATGCAGGGACACCAATACGCTTAAAGTAACCGTTGAACCATTGCCTGTTTTGCAATACAACCCACTACCTGCCTATGTGTGCAAGGGTACTCCGTCGCAAATATTTGCTGCGGGAGCAGCGCACTTCAACTGGCTACCTGATACTGATGTCTCTTGCGACACTTGTGCTTCTCCGTTTCTTTCACCGGCAAATAGTCTGGTTTACACGATAACGGGTACAAGCATTTACGGCTGTGAGAACAAAATACTGGTACCTGTAACTGTTTTTGAACGTAACCCAACTGTGGTGAGCAAGGATACAACCATTTGCATTGGCGACCATATCCAGTTGTATGCTGCGGGCGGAGTCAAATATTTATGGATACCAGGTGCTAAAATGAATGATGACACTATTCCCAACCCTATCGTCTATCCAGATACGACGCAGACCTACCGGGTAGTTATTACCGAAAATGTTTGTTTTAAAGAGATAAGAGATGTTACAATAACCGTGGCTCCCCTGCCTGTAATCAGTATGCCGGCGAGCTATACCATAATAGCCGGAAGCCAGGTGCAACTGAACGGGCATGTTAGCAATAACGTGAAGGCAAAGTATACCTGGGCACCCGCAGACAACTTAACCTGTTCGGAATGCTCCAGCCCAATAGCAACACCGGTGGGAAATACCATCTATACCGTTACTGCAATTTCCAGCGATGGTTGTGTGGCAGACAGTACAATTGCCATCAACATGTATTGCGACAATAGCCAGGTATTCATCCCGAATACATTTACACCCAATAAAGATGGAGTCAATGACCAGTTTTATGTGAGTGGCAGGGGTATAAGCACCATCAAGAGCCTGAAGGTGTATAACCGCTGGGGTGAAGTGGTTTACGATCGCCAGAATATTCCGGCCAATGACCCGAACAATGGCTGGGATGGCACCTTTAAAAACGGCGAGCTGGCACCTGACGTATTTGTGTTTGTGGTGGATGCAGTTTGTGAGCTGGGAGAGATATTCCACTATCAGGGAAATATTGCGCTGGTGCGGTAGACATTTTCGGTGGTTTTTAGGGCAGTCTTAACCACAGAGGGGCGCTAGGCTTTAAGCAGAGGAACGTGGAGTTCTTTTTAGCGTATGACTGAGCGCGCAGAGGGGTTAGTTGGGACCATGAGTAGAAGAGAAAGAGTTTGTTTTCCAGGTGCCTAGTACCATTACCCAAGACTCCAGTAAAATCTAATGCGACCACTTACAGATGGAATCAGCGATGGCGTCATATTCGAAGAGGTCGCGGGTGGTGGTATCTATATATAACCAACCGTCCGTTACAAACCTGCTGCTATCGGCATTTATGAGATCATGCCCAATGTGAAAAACGACGTAGACTTCGTCATAGTTTGTTTCAAGTCTATCCCAAAGAAATTCATCATTAGTTCCCTTTTCTCTTGCCTGTTTTATCAGTTGGCTTTCGGTGGTTTGAATATACCGCTGTACCAGTGGGACGGCCCATGAAAGGCTGGTATGTAAGGCAGAGTCAATATCGTAGGTCTGGACTGCCTCGAAAGCAGGATCGGCGCCAAAACTATCGGCTGAATTTATTAAGGTTGCAGATGCAGTACTATCTCTTTTAGGGGTTGAACTATTGTAGCCGCCACAACTGGCAAGCATTATTGCGGCAAAAAAGAGCATATAGAAATGGACGAGTCTGGAGTACATGAATTAAAGTTATCAGGCTAACCCTGCTGACTAGCCATTTCGTTTTGCAGTATCTGCCAAAGTGGTAAGGTCCAGATTGTCGGTCGTTGCCTTTGAATGAAGCCGGCGTGCAGAGATATCAATGTGCTTTACATTTCGCATTATGGTGTCTGCATTGCTGGAGACAATAATGGTATCTTCCCTGAAATTTCCCCAGTTCAGGACCAGCATAACCGACATAAAAAGTAAGGTAGCCCATGTAAGCGACTTACCTATAAACTGCAAATTTGATCTTGTTGTTTTTTTCATGGTATAAAAGGATACCTAAAGTTAGTTCATTTCATCATTCCGGTCACATCTTTTAGCAGAGACAATTATTAGAACGACCAGGAAACAGAAAACCGGCATTTATAAGATGCCGGTTTTCAGGAAGGAGCGGGAATAACCCAATGCAGTTCAATAGACGGGAATTTTCTAATCATTCACTTATAATTTTAAGTTAGAAACTGATACAAAAGTATCGCCAGGAAAGCCACTGGCCAATGACACGGGTCAATGAGTGAGTTGATTTTGGTCAACCGGGATTCAGGCATATTTCTTCTTCCAGATGAAGCCATCCAGTACGTAATGAGTGGATTGAGGAAGAGACAACAAGGGAACAAGCAAAGACAATGCCACGTGGCCTTCTATAACTGGCAAGCTGGTGAACCAATGAAAAACGCCTGTATGTTCGCGCCATATCATGCCATCCCAAAGCCCCTCTTCCAGGTAGGCCAATACGAATAGGGAACCAAGAAATACAAGGATATTATATCGGTTGAAGATGGCTACCGGAGCCGGTTCTGATGTATTTGACTGCTGTAACGGTTTGCGGGTTACGGCCCATACTAATGCCATATAGGGTATGCCATGGGCGACCACGTTGAGGGCAGTAAAGGCCATATCTCCATTGAACAGCACTATGCCGCAGTACCAGGAAACTACTGTGCCTGCCACTACGAGGTTTTTCGGTAGGTTGAATGACTTTGTGGTGAAATACTGCCATAGTTCTTTGGCTGCGTATAGAAT
>CANCOG010000399.1 GCA_947379685.1 Flavipsychrobacter stenotrophus
CAATGATGACGCTGCGGCCTACGACCTGGGCAACGGCACAGCGCTGATCTCAACGACTGATTTTTTTATGCCAATTGTTGATGATGCCTTTGACTTTGGAAGGGTAGCAGCAGCTAATGCAATTAGTGATGTTTACGCAATGGGGGGGACGCCCCTGATGGCAATAGCTATACTTGGCTGGCCGGTAGATAAACTTCCTGCCCAACTTGCTCAATCGGTACTTGAAGGTGCGCGGGCTGTGTGTGCAGAAGCGGGGATACCACTTGCAGGCGGGCATAGCATAGATACTACAGAACCCGTCTTCGGGCTTTCTGTCAGTGGTTTATGCGATATTCCCAACTTGAAGAGAAATAACACAGCAAGGGCGGGCGATGTTTTGCTGCTTACCAAGCCTATTGGTGTTGGGATATTGGCGACAGCCGAAAAAAGAAGTCTTCTAAAACCAGAACACAGGGATGCTTTTATGACGCAACTCACTCAACTTAACAAAATAGGAGAAGCGCTCGGAAAGGTGGCAGGTGTTACTGCGATGACGGACGTAACAGGTTTCGGAATTGCCGGCCATATGGTAGAAATGGCTGAAGGTGCAGGGCTGTCTGCCGAACTGAATTATGGACAGTTGCCAGTGATTGAAGGCGCCAGGGAATACCTTGCTCAGCGAATTGTGCCTGATGCCACTTACCGAAACTGGAATGGCTATGCGAGTAAAATATTTTTTGAGCCGGGGGTTGATGTAATGGAGGCTTTTTGTTTATTGCCCGATCCGCAAACTAATGGTGGATTGCTTATAGCAGTAGCACCTGATGCCGTTGGAGAGGTTGTCGGTTTATTTAAACAGAATGGGCTCGATCAATTTTGCGAGGCAATCGGTCGGTTTGTAGACCGGCGGGAAAAAGTTATTTATGTTGGCAATAGTTAATGGTCGTGGTGCTCTTCGCCCCTTAATTTCTTTTTTATTTTGTAGAAACTCACGAGGATATTGTCATACACAAGTGCGATAACCAGAAATATTGCCGCGACTACGAGAATCCTGAATCGCAGGCTATTGTATAACAACCCACCGGCAACGCACCCTGCAAAGAAAAATGAAATGATGCCGCATCGGAGTTTTATGCTTCCCTTGAGTTTTTCCCTTTGGCTTGTCTCTCTATAAAAGAACAATTGTGACAATTCAATACCCAGGTCGGTGAACAAACCTGTGAGGTGTGTGGTGCGCACAGCGGCATCTGATATTTTGCTCACCAGTGAATTTTGCAGGCCCATTGAAAAAAGTAGCACATAGGCCAATATGGGCTTTCCCACTCCATCATTCAATAGGTAGTCGCCAAAAAGGCCAATATAAAGCAGAAGGATGATCTCTAAAAACATGGAGGCGTTATGTGGCGCATGGCTGTTCCGCGCATAAAAGAATTCAGTCATCAGGCTGGAAATAAATGATCCTGCCAGGAAGGCAATGATGTATAAGAGAAAATGGATCCCAAACTGGTCGCTTTTCTTCAGCACGTCTTCAGCAAAATAGGCGAAATGTCCGGTAACATTAGTTGTCAGTACACCTAGTAACAAAACTCCGCAGATGTTTACCATCCCGGCTATGAGTGACAGGAACGCCGCAAGCCTGAAGTTCTGTTTAAATGTACGTGCCTTCCCTCTGTGTCTGAACATATTGGTTATGACTTATTTAGCTACAGTGCAAAAATAGCCAATCTGCGGTACAGACGTATTGTTTGGTTTACCGCTGGTTGATGAAGTTTTTTGTATTAGTAGCCGACGTCAAAAAAAAAAGGAGCGACCGTCTAGTGCTTAAGACGGTCGCTCTTTTAGTTTTTATACGTTGCAATTATTTCTGAGGTGGTGTAATTTTCATTACAGCACGCCTGTTTTCCTGCCTTCCTTCTGAAGTTTGGTTAGTTGCAATCGGGTCTCTGCTACCATGACCCTTTGTTGTTATCCTTTTTGGGTTGATACCTCTTTTTACAAGCTGGTGTTTTACTGAATTTGCACGATCAATAGATAATGTCCTATTGTGCGCTTCAGGTCCTGTAATGTCGGCATCGCCGTCAATTGCCATTGAAGCTTTTTTGTTCTTCTTCATTTCTTCTGCCGCTTCGTTGATGATAGGATAGAAAGACGGGTTTATGTAGGTCTTGTTAATATCAAATAGTATTGGCGTTGAAATGTCTGTCTCATCTGTAACTGTAACCGGGGTTACTACCGGCGCTGGAGGTGGGGGAGGCGTTGGCGCTGAAAGCGTAAAGTCTGTGCCCATTGCAGTGCAAGTGTGCGCTGTAGCTACAATTTCAGAATACCTACCTTCACACAAGCCACTTATTGTAATAGTATTGTCCGCATTTACAACACCGGAATAGGCTGCCTGTGCTTTGCCATTCAGGTTGTAGCTGATAGTTACAGGCCTGGTGGCATATAAACCGCTGAACTTAACCGAACCATCACATTTGCCTGTTGCAGTAGGGTTTGTAGTACTTTGATTTGAAATAGACATTACCGGGTCTGTAACAACTATTGTATTTCCCATTGCCTTTTTCTTGCCAATCGTGGCAGTTATTGAAGAGTAGGTGCCGGCACACAGGTTGTTTATTTTCACTTGTCCGTCGGGTTGCACGGTTGTAGCCCAATTAGTAGCCTGGCCACCATTAAGGGTAAAGCCAACAGTAACCGGAACATTAGGCGTTAAACCATGTAGCGTAAATCCACCGTCGCACAGTTCGCATTGTGAAGGTTGATTTTGTTCACTTGATGATATTGATATTGCCGGTGTTTTTTTCCTGTTGAAAAAGAAGCGCGCACCCAGGTTTAGCCCGTATGAATGATTGCTAACTTCTGTTACGTTGTTCAGTACAGAGGTATAGTTTGCGGAACCATCTGCAAGACGATAGCCTGGTGTTGGTGTGTTTTTGAACGGTTGATACAAGTAGTAGGCACCAAAGTTAAGTGCGAGGTCGTCCGACAGGAAATAGTTGAAAGCAGGTTGTACCATGAAGCCAATAGAACCTTTTGAATAAGATACAGTGCCTTTAGAAGAGCCTGCAGGTTGGTTCAGCCCAACGCTATAGCCAAGTGCGCGTTTCGCGTTGAAATAGTCGTTCATATTGCCCGCGGAATTGTTTCTTTGAAACTCAGCCTTGGTTATCATCCAGTCATTTACATCCGGAGTAGGTGAGTTGTCATAAACCGTGGTTTTAACTCCCTCTACAGTTGCGAACTTGTAAATTGCTTCGTAATCAAACGATGCATGAGTTGAATAGGCATTTTTCATTTGCACGTTAAACAGTGCACCTATGTCACCCGTAAAACCCCAACGCTTCGAAAATCGGTTTTTGTATTTAAGCATTAACGGAATGTTCAGGTCTGTTGACATAACATGTTCCCTCACATCATTTCCAGTTACTACCTGACGGAAGGTACTGCCTTTGAAATCGGTCGCCTGATATTCGATGTGGAAATGATCGAGAATAGCGTCGCCATTTTGGCGCATATACATGAAGCCCGTCCCGATACCCCAATGCTTTTGCTTTCCCAGGAATAGACCTAGCTGGCCGTTAGCTCCATAGGTATAGCCATTTTTGTATTCCAACTTTCCTGTGTTTGCATTTAAAGCATTCGGGTAGTTGCTAATGGTATTTGCCGTGGTGTACTTTTGGTTATTAAATCCAACTGGTAGATTGATGTCCAGTACTACCCTGGAAAGTTCGCTGTCGCGCTTGTAGTCTGACTTTGGCCCCTGCGCTAAGGCGGGTAATGTACCGCCTGCGGCCAACGCTAAAATAAATATTTTTTTCATTTTTTTAGTTGTTTGAAGTGAGGTGAAATTTTCAAAATAAATACAGCAATTGCCACTAATGATCTGTAGGTTTTCACTGTATTTATTCTGAAAGTTCAACGGTTGTGAAATTTAGTTTTTAACGAATTTTGAACCAGCTATTTTAATTCCATCACGATAACAGTTAATAGTGTAGAATCCAGCGGTTAAGCTTGCTACATCCACACTTGCTTTGTTATCAACAGCTGGAGTTGTGCTAATTTTCTGACCAGTCATATTGATCACCTCAATTGTAACATTACCTCTTAGAGTTGTGTTAACTGACACGTGCAATACTTCGTTTGCCGGGTTAGGGTAGATGTCGATTGTCGATTCGTCGCCTGAGTTGATATTCTGGAGGGCCAATGGTGTATTGTAATAGGTCTTCTGATTACATCCGCCGTTTGCAGTCATTACCCAGTAACTCTTGTGAGCGAAATCAGGGCTCACGCATAAGTAATCCTGATTGATCTCGCCTGTTAGGATCGTAGAATCCAACGATGCGTCATCATAACCCCATTGGTAATGGTCTTCGTTACTAGGTGTACAAACAAAGTGCGACTGGAAGTAATGAACTTCTGGTGTTTGCGCTACTGAAATAGATACTGTAACTGAAACCGTGTTAGAGCTGATACATGAAGTAGCTGTGAAAATAGTAGACAGCGTTACCTGGATTGTTCCTGAATTAGGGAAGTTGATCAGCGCATTTTGTCCATTTGCACTTTCAGCCCATACTATTCCGTTTATTGTACTCCAGTGGTAGTAAGTGCCTGCCGGAGCTAATACTGAGGTTCCGAAATTCTGGAACATAGTACCTGAACATAACGGTGACGATGACTGTGTTGTGATTGGAGATGCAGTTGGTGACGGATTAACTGTAACCATTACTTTCTGTGCGAACGAACATCCGTTTGCAGAAGCTATTACAACATAAGAAACAGTAACAGGTGTAGCCAGGCTACTTGTCAGTGATTCGTTGATGTTACCCGTTCCTGCTGATGAATCAGATTTGATACCTGAAATCGGTGAGCGTTTCCATGCAAAGGTAGTTCCTGGTGTCAGGCTGGCATCAGTGTAGTTGAACGTTGTGCCGCTGCAAATTGCATTTGAAAGTGTTCCTGACAATCTTGGTGTCGGGTTAACAGTTACCATTACGTTTGCAGAAGTACTACATCCGTTTGCAGAAGTAGTGTAAGTATAAGT
>CANCOG010000400.1 GCA_947379685.1 Flavipsychrobacter stenotrophus
ATACTGGTTATAGATGATGAACGCGCGATTCGTAAGGCGCTTACAGAAATACTCACTTTTGAGGGGTTTGTGGTAGATGAAGCTGTGGATGGTGAAGAAGGTATTAAGAAGATTAAAGAAAACAATTACGATTGTATTCTTTGTGATATTAAGATGCCGAAGAAGGACGGCATAGAGGTGTTAATGGCGGCGAAAGCTGAAAAGCCTGATACACCGTTTATTGTTATCTCTGGTCACGGAAATATTGAGACTGCAGTTGATGCGGTCAAAAAGGGTGCGTTTGACTATATTTCAAAGCCGCCCGATTTGAACAGGCTTCTTATTACGTTGCGCAACGCAATGGAAAAGAAATCGCTGGTAGCGGAGACAAAGCAACTGCGCAAGAAAATTGCGCGTGGGTTTGAGATGATAGGTGAAAGCGAGGGGATGATAAAAATACAAGAAACCATTGCCAAAGTCGCGCCAACTGATGCCCGGGTTTTGATTACCGGGGAGAATGGTGTAGGCAAGGAACTGGTGGCCCGCAGGATTCATGAATTGAGTAATCGCGCTAATGGACCGATAATTGAAGTGAACTGCGCAGCGATACCTTCGGAGTTGATTGAAAGTGAATTATTCGGACATGAAAAGGGTTCGTTTACCTCTGCTATAAAAATGCGTTTGGGTAAATTTGAACAAGCCAGTGGCGGTACATTGTTTCTCGATGAGATTGGTGACATGAGCCATGATGCGCAGGCGAAAATGCTGCGCGCCTTGCAAGAAGGGAAGATAACCCGTGTGGGAGGTGAAAAAGAGATTAAGGTTGATGTGCGCGTGATAGCCGCAACCAATAAAAATTTGCTTGAAGAAGTAGAGGCGAAGAAGTTCAGGCTGGACTTGTATCACAGGCTGAGTGTGATTTTGATACAGGTACCTTCGCTCAATGACAGAAGGGGCGATATTCCTTTGCTCATTGAACATTTTTTGAAAGAACTGTGCGATGATTACAAACAGCCCGTTAAAGAAATTGAACCGGGTGCTGTTACCGCATTGCAGGAATACAACTGGACCGGTAACATCCGTGAACTACGCAATGTTGTGGAACGCCTCATTATTCTTTCTGACAAGATCATTACCAGGAAGGATGTGGAGGCTTATATTTTGAAGTGATTCGGGTCAAATGAACATTTTTAAGTGCATATTCGCCCCGGGCCATAACGAGCAATGTCATTAAATTAAGGTTTCGCGCCAAGACGCCAAGGCGCAGTTCCCAGTTTATTCCATTAAGGCTCAGTTGATTTGACGCACAAGCCGCAAAGAAAATCCTGTTAACTTAATGACATTGCCCTAAAGGGTGACATGGTGTGTAGATTCGCATTAATAGGGTTGAAATGAAGGGGCTAAGCGGAAATGTTCCTTAAAGAAAAACAGCATTTAACCCATAAAGAAAGGTAGAGCGGCTTAATTTCAACTCTACTTTTTTTATTTTCATAAAAGACGACATTTATTCTATCACCAGCTTATCGTGATACGATCTTCCGCCTGCCTTGACAGAAATAAAGTATGTTCCACTGGCAATAGTGTTACTATTGATCTTGATGGATTTTGTGTTTTCGAATGTTCCTGTTTGTACCATTCTGCCTGAAATATCGGAAATTGAAAATGTGCCGCTGGCAGTGTTTCCGGGTAATTCAATTGTGCTTTCGCTTGTTGCGGGATTTGGAAAAATATGTAGTTGATTGCCGTTGTTTATAGTTACATCATTAACTGCATTTGGCTTGTGGATGATGCGAATTACATTGCTGATCTCATCTGCTACGTACAGGTTTCCATTGACATCGGTAGCGACACCGTATGGCCCTGAAAGCTGTGCTGAAGCTGCGTTTCCACCATCGCCGGTATTTCCGCCTGTTCCGGTGCCAGCGTAGGTGCTGATATAGCCCGACGGGGTCATTTTCCTGATGACGTGATTGCCGAAGTCGGCGATATATACGTTGCCTGCTGCATCTACCGCCACTTCAGTCGGCGCGCTTAATTTGGCCATGTAGCCGTAGTCTCCGTCGCCGCTGTAACCGAAGGAGCCGTTGCCGGCAAATGGGCGGATGATTCCCAGTGTGTCTACTTTTCTTACTGCAGCATTTCCGTTGTCGGAAATGTAGATATTTCTTTTGGCATCAACAGTTACGCCTTTTGGAAAATTGAGGGATGCGATATTAGCGGAACTGCCGTCACCACTGTAGCCCGGTGACCCAACGCCTACAATTGTCCGTATTTTCCCTGATGTGTCAATCACACGAATTACGTGGTTATTGGCATCGGCTATAATTACACCTCCAGTGTCGTTTACAGCGACTCCCGTCGCATGGTTGAGCCAAGCATTGGTTGCAGGACCATGATCGCCATAATAGCCTACGGTCCCATTTCCAGCTATTGTGGTTATGATGCCAGCAGCGCTGATCTTTCTGATCACGTTATTGCCATCGTCAGTAAGGTAGATGTTGCCAGCCGCATCAATGGCTACGCTTGTCGGGGAGTTGAGTTTTGCGGCAGTTGCCGGGCCGTTATCGCCTGTGTACCCTGTAACACCTGTTCCGGCTATGGTAGAAATGATCCCGGAGGCGTTTATTTTGCGTATCACATCGTTTCCCTTGTCGGCAAAATAGATGTTGCCAGACGCAGAGACAATGCCCGTTGGGGCGAAACACTCAGCTGCTATTGCATTGCTGCCATCGCCGCTATAACCGCTGGTACTGGTGCCTGCGATGGTATTGATAACCTGCGCAGAAAGTAATGCAGGAAATAATGTGGCTGCTGATATAAGCAGCATCAAGGGTGTGTATTTTGGTTTCATGCCATTTAGGTTGAACGATGCCGGGTTGAATTTGACTTTGATAGTATAAAATTAGGGAAAAATATGCTATTCCGTTAAGCGGGGTCCACATCAAAAATGACCTGCACATTTGCATTGCCTTTTTGAGCCAGGATTGATTGCTTACAGCTTTTCAGGAAGACTTTCAGGTTGGCAATCAGTTTATTATCTCTAGGGCATTTTATCCATATTTCCTGTATGTATTGATCGCGTATACGGGGCACAATGGCTGGTCCGGGGCCCTGAACAATAATGTTTACCAGTTTTTGCGTTGCCATAGAAGCGAGATCCTGTGCCATGAGCATTGCAGCGGCCATGGTTTTTGTCTCGTCCTGGTGCCGGAATATCACTTTAATCAGTCGGCTAAAGGGTGGGTAGGCGAAAAACTCCCTGTATTTTATTTCGTGCCGGTAGAATGCATTCACATCATGGGCCTTCACCCACTGTAAGGCAGGGTGTGTAAGGTTGTAGGCCTGTATGATCACTTTCCCTTCTCCATCGGCTCTGCCAGCTCTGCCGCTTACCTGTTCCATAAGCTGGAAGGCACGTTCATTTACCCTGAAATCGGGGAAGCTGAGCAGGCTGTCTGCATTCAAGATCCCAACCAGTGAAACTGAAGCAAAATCCAGGCCTTTAACAACCATTTGGGTGCCCACAAGGATATCTATCTTGTTTTTACCCAGTTGTTCCAGTAGCTCCTGCATTTTGTTCTTCCCGCGCATACTGTCCACGTCCATTCGCGCCACGCGTGCCTTCGGGAAGGTCTGTTGTACTTCTTCTTCTATTTTTTCGGTGCCGAAGCTCCGGCTCGCCAGTGCATTGCTGCCGCACTGCGGACAGCTGTGCATGACCGATGATTTTACACCACAATAATGGCAATGTAGTTTGTCGGTACTCTTGTGGTAAGTGAGTGATACAGCGCAATTTTTGCATTGTGGTACCCAGCCACAGATGGTGCATAGCTGAAACGGTGCATAGCCCCTGCGGTTCTGAAACAAGATCACCTGTTTGTGGTTTTCAAGAGCGTGGGTTATGGCAAGTTGAAGTTCGGGAGTAAGTAGCTTGTTGTGGTTGATTTTGGTGCTGCTTGTTGCCTTGGAATTAACTAGCTCAATTACCGGCATTTTTACACCTTGGTAGCGATCTTTCAGAGAAGCATATGCATACTTGTTCTGTTGGACATTATACAGGCTTTCGAGGGAAGGGGTTGCAGAGCCCAGGATTACCCTGGCATTGAACAGAGAACCCATGTAGATAGCTGCATCACGGGCATGGAAGCGAGGGGCAGGATCTCGCTGTTTATAAGAACTGTCGTGTTCTTCGTCAACAATAATTATTCCCAGGTCGTTATAGGGTAGCCAGAGCGCAGAGCGGGGGCCGACCACTACTTTGTAATGACCCTTACGGACTTTCTCCCAAATTTCTACCCGTTCATTGTTGTTGAAGTGGGAGTGGTATACACCCAGGCTATCGCCAAAATAAGCCAATAGCCTGCCCACTAACTGTGTTGTGAGCGCTATTTCCGGCAGTAGCAGTATTGCCTGTTTTCCGCTGGCGATGCATTCCTTTATTTTGAGGACATATAACAATGTTTTTCCGCTGCCTGTGACGCCATGAAGTAGCGTAACGTTCTTTTCGCCCAAGCCCTTATTGAGGTCATCATATGCTACCTGCTGGGCAGGGGTGAAAACAATTTCTTTTTCCGCTTGTGGTAAGCGGGCTGGTATACGGTCAACGTCTTTTTCTTCGATAACGAAAATACCTTTTTCAATAAGAACCTTCACCTGTGCCGAGGTAGCACCGGTTCGGTCGAGCAGATCTGTTTGCCTTACAATGTCCTTTTTTATCGAAATTTCGGTATAGGCCATTAGCAACTCCAGTTGCTTCGGTGCGCGTTGCAACTGATCAAAAAGAATAATAAGCGCCGGCTCTGAATGATAATGAGGGGCCAGCGTAATTATTTTTTCCTTACGGGTTTTATAAGCTGTTTCCAGGGAGTCATTTATGCGAATCACTTCGTGTTCCAGCAATTCATTCAGTACCGCTGCGAAATGCTGGCTTCCGGCAATATTTTTCAGCTCGCTGATGGTGATCTCCTTTTTCATCTGCAATGCCTCGACCGAAGTAAGTGCTTCATAGCTCCATTCGGTTGTGTCGTTGTC
>CANCOG010000401.1 GCA_947379685.1 Flavipsychrobacter stenotrophus
CGATATCTAAAAAACACTGACGACCCCAGCCATGCCCGATAAAAAGTACTGGAACGAATTATGGAAGTACCGCGAGCTGATATACATACTCAGCTGGCGCGATATAAAAATAAGATACAAGCAGACCGTTATTGGTGCCGCATGGAGCATCATACGCCCATTACTCACTACCATCATTTTCACTATTGTATTCAACCGCATAGCTAGGCTGCAGAACCCTTCATCTGCACCGTACCTGCTTATGGTGCTGGCCGGTATGCTGCCATGGCAGTTTTTTGCAACATCGGTAGGCGAGGCAACAAATAGTATTACTGGTAACTCCGGGTTAATATCCAAGGTCTATTTTCCGCGCCTTATCATTCCCCTGAGTGCCCTCGTTACCAGCTTCTTTGATTTCCTGATTTCATTCGCTATTGTTATTGGTGCGCTACTGGCATACCGGCTGGTGCCTCACTGGCAGGTAGTGCTCATCCCGCTGTTTATAATCCAGCTATTTGCCTGCTCTCTGGGCTTCAGTTTGTTTTTTACTTCGCTCAATGTCCGCTATCGCGATTTCCGGCACCTCATCACATTTGCCATACAGGTGGGTCTGTACATCACCCCTGTGGCATTCAGCGGCAAAAGTATTCCTGCTGCATGGCGTGCCTGCTATGCCCTAAACCCAATGGTGGGTATCATTGATGGTTTCAGGTGGACATTACTTAACGATACAATGTACTGGCAAGGACTATGGATATCACTGGCTGTCACCACACTCATGTGCTGGAGCGGCATCAATTATTTCCGTAAAACAGAAAAAACATTCGCTGACGATATTTAAGCTCATGAACAACACTGTAATACATGTAGAAAATTTGTCGAAGCGCTACATCATAAATCATGAGCGGCAGGGCGGAGCGTACAACAGCTTCAGGGAAATGCTGACCAATAAGGCAAAAAACCTGTTTAGGCCCTCAACACCGGGGACCGCTCCACAAAAGGAAGAAATACTGGTGCTTAACGACCTTTCATTTGCTGTGCAGCAAGGCAAAAGAGTCGGCATAATCGGTAGTAACGGCGCCGGCAAAAGCACACTACTGAAAATACTGAGCAAGATCACCGAACCCTCATCTGGCAGGGTAAGCACAACAGGCCGTGTAGTAAGCCTGCTCGAAGTAGGCACCGGTTTTCACCCGGAGCTAACCGGTCGCGAGAACATCTTCCTCAATGGCGTAATACTAGGGATGAGCAGGGCTGCAATAAAAAGGAAATTTGACCAGATTGTAGCCTTCTCCGAAATAGAACAATTCCTTGATACGCCGGTAAAACGGTACAGCAGCGGCATGTACATGCGACTGGCATTTGCTGTAGCCGCCCACCTCGAACCTGAAATATTGATCGTTGATGAAGTTCTGGCCGTTGGGGATACCCAATTTCAGAAAAAGTGCCTCGCAAAGATGGATGAAATAAGCAAGGATGAAGGTATTACCGTGCTCTTTGTAAGCCATAATCTTGAGGCAGTGCGGAGCTTCTGCGATACAGGCATCTTCCTGGAAAAAGGGAGACTCATAACATCGGGGCCTATTGACGATGTAGTTGACAAATATGCGCTGCACTTCAGCACGGGTACAACTCAATTTACGTCAAACCGTCACAACCCCATCTTCTTTAACACCATTGCACTCAGCAAGAACAACTATTACTTTGAGGAAGAGCTCAATGCTACCTGCGAACTCGTTGCAGATAAGCCGTACCCAAAATACATTATTGGCATTTCTATTGCCGACAAATATGACCATAAAGTAGGAACAGCACTTATACACAGCCGGGAACCACTGGCAGCTGGAAGCAACAAAGTGGTATTGAAGATACCACTCAACACCATAGTACCTAGTGATTACAGAATAACTATTGCCATTGCGCTCGATGAAACGCTCAATAATCTGGATGTTGTTTTTAACTACCCCGAATTCAGCATTTTATCCGACAATAAACACCAGCATTTATTTTCGAGATGGAGCCAGAGCTGGGGCGGAAATATGTTGTCTGGTGCCGATATTGTTTGATAAATACTAAAACTGGAATTATGTTAAAAAAGGTGCTTCAGAAATTTGCCAATTTGCTCGGATACGAGGTGTACAAAATGCACCCCAAAAATGCCGTTGCAGGCAATTTCGTAAATGTGGACCTCGATAATTTTCATGTGTTACCAAAGGCATCTGTAACTTATTCCTCCGACCTACTCTACACCTATCACAACTGTGACTTTATGAACGACCCCAAGTTCATCGAATCGTACAATCTGGGCAAGGCCACTGATGTCAACGGAACAGTCCTGAAGAACTACGATATCTATTGGCGTATACATGTATTATGCTGGGCGGCAAATCACGTAAAAAATATCCCGGGAGACTTTGTGGACTGCGGTGTGAACACAGGCATATTTTCAAGAGCTGTGATCAACTATATCGACTTCAATTCAACAGGAAAAACCTACTACCTGCTCGATACCTTCTCCGGCCTCGACCCTGCTTACAGCTCTGAAGCCGAGCTCAGCCAGGAACTTAACCAGAAATACACCAGGTACAAAGACACACTTTACGATCAGGTTTGTAATACGTTTAAGGCCTTCAATGTAAACATCATTAAAGGCGCAGTTCCCGGCACATTGCCCCAAGTTAGTGCACAGAAAGTCGCATACCTCTCCGTCGATATGAATTGCGTAAAACCAGAAGTCGATACCCTCAATTTCTTTTGGGATAAAATGAGCCCTGGCGGTATTATTATTCTTGATGACTATGGATATGGCAATGTTACTAACGACCAAAAGCGTGCACACGACGAGTTTGCTCACTCAAAAGGTGTAGAGGTGCTGTCATTGCCCACTTGCCAGGGCATAATTATGAAACCCTTAAACCAATAGCTATGTCCGGACACAAAATTTACCAGTTGGAAGGTGTGCGGGCTATAGGTGCCCTAATTGTTTTTATCTGCCACTTCCAGATAATTATTGTTCCCAATTTTTACGACTCCTTTTATAAGGCGCTGTACCCTCATTTCGGCCATACGCCAACCAATTTTACCGTCATCAGTTCCAATCTGATGATCAACGGAAACCTGGTACTCCACATCTTCTGGGCCCTCAGTGCATATGTTATCTTCAAAAATTTTTTCCTTTATGGCTCATCCGGAAGCCACCTCTTAGCAAGCTCTGTAAAACGCTATTTCAGGCTCATGCTGCCATGTGCGGTGTCAATTTTTTTTAGTTACATTATTTACAAAGCAGGCTTCATCTATGTTAGAAAACTGGGGGTGGAAACCTTGCAACAGAACCTATACCTCATTCCACCTTCATTTCTGCATGCGCTAAAAACATCGCTCTGGAGCACGCTGTTCAACTACGACTATTACGATAGTTACAACGGCCCTCTATGGACCATACAGCGCGAATTTTATGGCTCTGTATTCTGCTTTGCATTATTCGGTCTTGCCGGGCGATCTTACAAAAGGGGTCTCCTTTACATAGTCATTTTTATTATTGCAGGTCTGCTCGAAATGTACTGGCTCAATAGCTTCCTGATTGGTTACTTCCTTTCTGACTATGACTTCACCCCAACCAACACCCTTAAAGTAAAAGACACCATCCAAAAAATAAACAACTACATAGCCACCCACCAGGCGCTGATAATGATAGCGGTGCTGTTCATTTTCATGGTGTGCAAACTCATCATTTACAAACACCTTGGTCGCATGGATATGATCAATTCTTTTTTGTGCTCGCTCGTTATATTGCTCACCTTTCGTATCCACTTTATCAACCGCCTCATGGCCAGTAAGGCATTGGTTTCCCTGGGAAAAATTTCTTTTGGTATATATCTCTTGCATTGGCCCATTATGTGCTCATTTACCTCATGGCTCTTTATAAAATACCCTAACCATACCACCGGGTTTATCTGGCTGCTCTTATCACTTTCCCTGCTGCTAACAATTACACTTTCATGGCTGTTTTATAAATTCATAGACCTGAAAAGTATAGCCGTTGCCAGTAAGATAGGCAAGTGGTGCAACAATTATTTAACTGCAAATAACAATCCCGCTCAATAACTATGGCTGATATAAAATCATGGACCGGGGAAAGACTGGAAACATATGTTTTCAACGAAAATACCAATGAACACCTACACAGGTATGCCATTGCTATGCAACTGGTGGCTGGCAAAAACGTGCTGGACATAGCATGCGGGGAAGGATATGGTTCCAGCCTCATAGCCGACGCCGCGAAAGCTGTAACGGGAGTGGACATAGACCCAACCACCATTACGCTCGCAACTCAAAAATACCAGAAACAAAATCTTTCCTTCCTCACCGGTTCGGCGGCTAAGATACCATGCGATGATAATTGCTTCGATGTGGTCATTAGCTTCGAAACCATTGAGCACCACGACAAACACGATGAAATGATGCAGGAAATAAAACGCGTGCTGAAACCTGGCGGCGTCCTTATTATCTCATCGCCTGATAAACTCTTTTATAGCGACAAACCCGGTTTCAAAAACCCATTTCACGTAAAGGAGCTCTACCGCCACGAGTTTGAAACACTGCTCGGCAAATATTTCAGGCATACTTTTTACATGGGTCAAAAGTCATTCTTCGGCTCGGTTGTACTTCCCTGTATTTCTCTATCCGCCGGCGATAATGCAACCGTTTATGAAGGCGACTACCAATCAATAAATGCATCGGCACTGGAACCGGTATATCTTATTGCGCTTGCATCCGACGCCCCCTTGCCGACTCTAGGTGCAAGTGTACTGAACGGCGATAATGTATTGAAAATGCAGTTTGAGCAATTCCGGTTGGAAGTAACAAAGGACGCGGTCGATACCATTACCAGAGAGCTGAGAAGCTCCTGGTCATTCAGGATAGGGCACTTTATTTTATCACCGGTTCGATTGATTAAATCTCTGTTCCATGCCTGAAGTGTCCGTTATCATTCCAAATTACAATCATGAAAAGTACCT